>JALSTJ010000427.1 GCA_026983815.1 Flavobacteriales bacterium | reverse complement strand
TCGGCAGTTGAATTTTTGTCTAATTCCCCCGATTTATAGATATTTCTCAAATGTAAACCAATAGTGTCACTGTCTTTATCAAAAAGTTCTGCCATTTGTTTTTGAGATAGCCAAACGGTATCCTTTTTAAGTTTTACTTCAATTGATGTTTTTCCATCTGGAGTTTTATAAATTTTTATTTCGGATTCTTCCATTTAACAAAAATACATACTTTTTCTTAATTCGGAAGACTTGAAGCCAGAAGAATTTTTCCTAATGCACGCTAACGGTATCGTATAAGAATAGTAGCGGATTTTTATACACTTGCCATTCCGTTTGATACTGTTGTTTGATTTATATATTTCACTTTCATTTTAGCGATTAAACCGCTATTATTTTTATGCAATGTTATGTATTGGCATTTTTCCATTCCTCATAAATATTCCAAGTATTTATTTCACTATCTGGATAAATAAATTCTTTTGTAATTCCATCAGCTTTCAGTTTCTCAAGAATATAAGGAACTAAATTTTTATTAATATTATAGCAACCACTAAATCTATAGTCGTCAGGGTCGCTTTCCGAACGAGATTTGTCATATTGTTCGTTTCCAACCATTTCAAGAGGTTTTGATGGTTCAGCATTCCAAGTAAAAACTCCTTTTTGATTTTTAATATTATTACTATTTGAAAGTGAAAAAATTAATTGCGAATCAGATTCAGAATCACTAAAATAGGTGACTGGAATATTAATTAGATTTTCCATTTTAGTCATATGGCTAATTAGTCCAGAACCTTTTACTCTCTTTTCGTCAAAGAAACTTCTCTCTTCAAAATGTTTTTTCATTTTTTCAAAGTCATCTTCATCTTTAGCAATCTTTTTCATAAACGCTAATTTCAAATCATATCCAACACTCTTTAGGCTATCACTAATAATTTTACGCATTCCTCCTTGACCAAAATCGTCTTCTTGAAGATAGTAAACACTAAAGTAGTTGTCGATTTCTTTCATTCCAGGGTTTGGCTTAATATTATCAGTTCCAAAAAATAAAGCGTTTTGAAAACTATAAGTCCAATCCAAAAGAGGTGTAGGTGTTCCGTGATGTTGTAAAAATCCAAGTACTGCTATGTCATTAACAACGTCAATATGATTTTCGTCTAATATTCCTTTAATTGTATCGCTATGGTTTGATATACCTGAAGAAACTATAAAATTTAAGTAATTTAAATAGTCTTTGCCATTCTCTTTATGCTTATCCCAAACCCAAAACCTTTGTAACGTACTATAAAGTCTCCATCTAGCTTCTCTTTGACCTCTAAAAAGCATTGAGTTTTGCTCTTTTAGTTTATCATAAAGTTTGTCAAAATCATCTTCTGTATCTATTTTTTCTTGGTCAAAAAGATAGCTTTTTTGCAAAAACGAGTCGTAGTCTGAAATGTGTTCATCAGAAAAGTAAGGAGCTGTCATTTGACTACCAAGTATAGCCAACATAAATGCATTCAATCTTGGCGTTACTGTACTTAAATCGTTTCGATTATAGTTAATTAAATCTTCCAGTAATTGAACATCTCGAATTGTCTCCAATCCTCCACTTCTCAAGAATTCATTGGTAAATTGTTCTTTTAAATCAAGATTTGAAATTTTTCTCATAAGTTTGTCTCTGCTTGCACATAACGGTTTGTGTATGAGTAGTGGCGATTAAAAAACACTACTTTTCGGTTAGGCACAAATATACAAAAAAAGCACAAACTTTGAGGTTTGCACTTTTTAGCTATTACTTATACACTTTATTATGTGTTGATTTCCCAGTAGTTAGTTGATATATATGTAATCTTTTTCAATTTTTCCTGAATTATTAAGTTTCAAAAAATTCATTCCTTTCATTACAACCTCTCCTTTTGGTGTTTTCATTTGCCAAGATACTCTTAATGTGTTATGATTTTCCGAAAAACCTGTTAATTCGGTAATTAATTCATTGCCTACAACTAAACGTTTGTTAACCTGTGTTATGTTTTCGAATATTTTATTCCAACCTTGAAGTTCTACTGCATCATCTCCCGGTTCATTTGCATAGAAGTTAGCAGATGTATCGTACACTTTTTCTATTAGTTTTTGTCTTTCGTTAGCGTTTTTTGTACTCCAAGTTTCAATGTAATCTTTTACAAATTGTTCTAATTTTTTCATCTTTATTATTTTTATAATACAAAGATAAAATGGTATAGCATACAATTACTGACACATTTGTGTCAAAATTACTTTTGCGAAATTAATTTTTTACGAATTCTTGTCAATGTTTGGCGTTCAACACCTAAATAACTACTCAGTTGTGATATTGATATTCGTTTAAATAATTGAGGATATTGATGAGTGAAATTTATATATCTTTGCTCTGCATTACAGTATAGAAAACTTTCCAATCTTTCTTGTTGTTGTTTTAATTTTTGCTCTAAAATTAATCGTCCATATTTTTCAAAATTCGGTATTTTATTATAAGAGTTGTGTATGTGATCAATTGGAAAGTTGATTATTATTGACGGTTCAATACATTGAAAAGAAAGTGGACACGGTTTTCTATCCATAAATGATGAATAATGAAAAGTATATTCGTTTTCAGGAATAAAATAGATGTTTTTCTCATTTCCATTATCGTCTGTGTGAAAAGCCCTAATAAGTCCCTTGATTAAAAATCCTCCTTGATTTTGAATGCTTCCTTTTTTTATATAAAAATCGTTTTTCTTTATTTTTGAAATGGTAAGTCTTTCACTAAATTCTTTAAGTTCAATTTCTGTTAATTCAGGACAAATTAATTCTATATGATTTAAGTACTCTTTAATTTCTTTTGTCATATTTGAATCTCTGTTTTATTTTGCACATAACGTTCTAAATATGGTGCGTTTGGCATTTTAAAGCACCAGTTTTTCGGTTTTGCACTATGTTTATTTATTGCTATCATCTTTATTTTTAGCACTATCTGCCAAATGCACTATATTTTTTGTTGTGTAGCGTAATTATTTACTTTTTAACTCATTATTTATTTTCTTCAGGTGATTTTTAAAACCAGCTTCTAATTTTATCATACTATCTACCATAAAATCTATCATCTTTTCCCAATCTTCTTTTTCATATAAGCTTACACCTTGAATTTCTTGTTTTATCCTACTTGCCTTTTTGTTATCTAATCTTTCCCATTCTAATTTTCCTGTAATACTTTCAATCTCATCCTTTTTTTCAAGCAACTTATCAAATATAAATTTGTTCTCTTCTTTGTTACTTCTGGACATATAAACTTCTGTCCGAGCATAGCTTTTAGAAATTACGAAATTATATCCAACACCGCTTACGCCTGTTCCTGCTGATATCCAATTGTCCTTTGATGGACTTATATTTGAAAATAAATTACTTTTCGCATTGATTACGGGTAAAAGTTGTTTCCAAAACTCTAATCGTAACTTATGTCTTGTTTTTAATTCCTCTTGTGTGTTTTGCTCATCTTTTGCCTTTTCTGCCATTCTGATTGTAAAATCTTCAATTTCCTTGACGGGAATTATTTGTTCTATATTCAAAAAAAACTCATTTTCGTATTTATAAGGCGTGGCTTTAAAACATTGAATTTTAAGATTGTATTTTGTCAAAAGCCATAATACAGTAGATGTTACTTCTTTTCTGTAATTACCAGAGACTAGAATAATTCTTTGTGTTTGATTTAATTGCACTTCACTAAAATCTTCTACTCCTATAAATTCTGAAATGTTATCTTCTGCATTTTCTTCCACATCTTTTTTATCTAAATATTCTTGGTAAATATCCTTAATCTGCTGTTTTGTTAGGCTTGAACAGTAAGATGCATATTTTAAAACTTGCCAAGTAACATCACGTCCACTATCATCAAGTTTGTTTTCAATTACTACAAGATTGCCTTGCTTATCTATTGCCAACAAGTCTAAACGTTCTCGTGTATCATTAAATCCATCAAATTCTTTCTGAATGATTAACAGTTCCTCACCGAATGCTTCGGGATTACTTTCTAACCATTCCTGTAAATGTTTTCGTTCTCCGAAACCTAATTCGGAAAATGTTTTAGGTTCAATCTTTTTTATTTTATTGTTTTCTTTATCAATTACAAACATTTGAATTTTTCATTTTATGCTACACAACTTGTTTATATAAACACCTTTCTTCCTCATAAATACCCCAATATGGAGGGATATACGCACCTTTTGGTGGCTTATATCCAACAAAAATAATAAAAAATTTTAAATAACAAAATGTTTAATTCAAAAATTTTATTTATTGGATTTTTTCCATACTTTTATTAAAAAATCTCCAAATTCGCTTTCGGCAATTTTTTGTGCTTCAAAATTATTTTGTTGGGCAAAGACTTGCAGTGTTTGTTCATCTATGTAAGTCCAATTAAAGCTTTCTTCTTCCTCTTTGTATTTTATAGTAAATCTCACATCACCGTAATATCCTTCCTGAGGCATTAAATATCCACCACTTTCTTCATACAAATATTTTAAGTCTGATGAATGAATATATGCCACTCCTTCCGGTTTTAATAATTCTTCCAGTTTTATAAAAAGTCTATCTGCATATATCGCCTTTTCAATAATCCCGATACCATTCATTAAAAATAAAACGGTATCATACTTTTCATCAGTTTTATATTGAAAAAAATCAGTATGAATAACTTTATTTATTTTTCTGTCTTTTAAAACTTTATTTCCGTACTCGGAAAAATCCAATGCCGTTACATCTTTTCCGTGTTTTTGCAACCAAATGGAATGAGTGCCACTACCGGCTCCAACATCCAATATTTTTCCTTGTGCAAGTAGCAAAGCTTGTTGCTCGGGAAGTGGCATCTCTTCAAAAGATCTAAAAAGATATTTTACGGGCAAAACTTCCTCGTCTGTAAGGTTGGTGCGGGTATATAAATCTTCCGGTTGATTGTCAAACCAATAATCATAAATACTTTTTCCGAACAAATCTTTTGTATTCATTATTGATGGGCTGGTTTTAGCAAATCATTTACTATTTTTACCGGTGAAAATGTGCTTAATGGTACTTCAACAAAAACCGTATTCCAAGCATCCATGGCGCCGTTCCATAAACCGGGTCTTTCATAGACTTTTACGGGACTTCCTTTGTAAGATTTTTCGGTGATAAAACCGGCATTTTCATTGACAAATTCACTTAAATTAAATTTATTTCCTTCAAAATCTTTGATGCTGATTGCCAAATCTACCGGATTAAAATGAGTGGAATTTTCAAAAATTTGCTTTTGATTTTGGTCTGAAAAATCAATTTGAGCTTTTTCTATGATTTGTAAAGATTCCATACCATTTTTATCCAATGCCCAAAAAGGTCCACCACCGGGTTCTCCTGTGTTTTTCACTACACCTGCAATTCTAATTGGGCGATTGAGTTTGTAATACAAATATTTTCGTTTGCCAGAATTATCCAATTGTTCAAAACCATCGATCATTTGAATATGGAGCGCGTCCTTGGCAAAATTTTCTATTTCTTTTAGTTCATCTCCTATAGGTTTTTGGTTTTTGAGTTGGAAGAGATATTTTTTAATTTTTTGAAGCTTTTCTATCAATATTCCTCCTAAAATTTTCTTGTATTTTAAGGTATCAAGTTTTTTTTCTCCTTTTTGGACATTATCAATATTCTTTATAAAGATAATATCTGCATCCAAATCCTGAATGTTTTCTATCAAAGAACCATGCCCGCCGGGTCTGAAAATATAATTTCCCATTTCATCTTTTAAGGGAAGAGAGTTTTCATCCAGCATAATGGTATCAGTAGACGGCTTTTGATAAGAAAACTGAATGTTTACTTGATAATTTTCTTGTAAACGCTTTTGTGTTTCTTTAAATTTATTATGATATTGCGGTGAAATACTGAAATGTAGTTCAGCAATTTCATTTTGCCCTTTAGCATAATCTTCTGCTTCAATTAAATGTTCTTCCATGGCGGTTTTTTTGTCATCACGGCTATATCTATGAAATAGAATCAGTCCTTTGGGCATATTTTGATAACCCAATCCTTCATCGGATAATATATAATGTAGGGCTTGCCAAACTTGTTCATCCTCGTTTAGCTGATGAAAACCGGGATTGTTTCTCAGGATTATTTTCATCAAATCTTCATAAAATGCATAAGCAGGTAAATTATCCAAAAACTCTTCGGCATCTTCTTCAAAAGTTTGAAGTTTGTTTTTTTTGATAAAGCGTTTATAAAAATCTTTTCCGGTTTGAAAATTTCGATGAAAAAATGTCCATTCTTTAAACATTCGGGTAGCAGCTCCCGAAGCAGGGACAAATTTAAGCAAAGTATAATTGTTTTTTTCCTTATTAAACAAATCCAAATATTTTGTCAGATCTTCTTGGGTTAAACGGGTTATTCCATTGCCGATAATGGCTGGTTTTATGATTTTAGCAGGAATGTTTCCTTTTAATATCAGATCGATTTGTCTTTGGATTTCTTCATTCGAGATAGGTAAGTCATTCTTTCCGGTATGATTTTTTTTCATTATTGAAGTTGTTTTATTGAACAAACAAAGTTAAATAAAATTAAACAAAAAAAGCAACCATATCAATGATTGCTTTTTATGCGGAGAGTGAGGGATTCGAACCCCCGGTGGCTCTCACCACAACGGTTTTCAAGACCGCCGCATTCGACCTCTCTGCCAACTCTCCAAATCTTTTTTATACATGATTTTCTGGTTAGAATAACTATCCTTCATCATGCAAATAAAACTTAATAATTAACAGAACGAATCCTTTAACTTCGTAGCGAGGGCGGGAATTGAACCCGCGACCTCCGGGTTATGAATCCGACGCTCTAACCGTCTGAGCTACCTCGCCATTTCCCTTTAATGCTTTCGGGCTGCAAATATATAAATTTTATTGAAAACAAAATAATTTTTATGAATTTATTTAGGATGCTATTAATGGTTTTTTTTAATGTCTTTTTCATGTGAATCCAATTCTTATTTAACTCTTTTATGCTGATTTATGACATTTATTTACCTGAATTTTTGTAAACAAACAATATAAGCGATTGTATTTATCTCTTATTGATTAAATAAAATTTAAAAAATACATATAAAATTTAAAAATTATTTAAAAATTGTTTTCAAAAATAGAATATTTGTTAAAATTTAAAAAGTTATTAACAAAGTGGTAAAAAGTGGTAAAAAATGCAATTTTTTTGTATCTTTGACATGTTAAAAAACAATGTAGTGAATTTTTTAAACGGCACATATTATTGCAAAATGGATTCCAAAGGACGTATCATGCTTCCAGTGGAGTTGCGTAAGCAATTGTCTGATTTAAAAATGGATAGTTTTGTTTTAAAAAGAGCTGTTTTTGAAAAAAATTTGGAAATGTATCCTATGAATGAATGGGGCAAATTGATGGAAAAATTAAATAAGCTCAATCGTTTTAAGAAAAAAAATATTGAGTTTTTGACAAGATTTTTGGCGGGTGTTCGAAATGTAAATATAGACGGTACCGGAAGAATGCAAATTCCTAAGGATTTGGTGAATATTGCTGGTTTGCAAAAAGAAGTGGTTATAGCTTCGGCTATTAATATTTTGCAGATTTGGGATAAAGATCAGTATGAGAAATTCTTGAAGGAACAAGCGGATAACTTCTCCGATTTGGCAGAAGAAGTAATGGGTGATTTTGATGATGAATAATTCCGGAGACACATATCATGTGCCCGTTTTGCTTAAGGAAACTGTTGATGGGTTGAATGTTAAACCCGATGGAATTTATGTAGATGTAACTTTCGGTGGTGGGGGGCATTCCGACGAAATACTAAAAAGATTGGGGAAAGACGGACGATTATTCGCTTTTGATCAGGATGAAGATGCAATAAAAAACAAACCAGATGATAATCGGTTGGTGTTGATTGAAGGAAATTTTTCTAATCTTAAAAATTATTTACGGTTAGAAGGTGTGAGACAAGTAGATGGTGTATTGGCGGATTTAGGAATTTCATCACACCAAATTAATAAACCCGAAAGAGGATTTTCGACAAGATTTGATGAAAAGTTGGATATGCGGATGGATAAAAAATCGAAATTGACAGCTTATGATGTGATGAATTCTTATGATGAAAGAGATTTAAGAAAAATATTTTCTCAATACGGTGATTTGAGAAATGCAGCTACTGTGGCTCGTAGTATTGTTAATGCCAGAGAAAACCAACCGGTTGAAACCACCGGGCAGCTGATTGAAATTGTATCAAAGCATTTTCCAAAACTGAAGAGAAATAAGTTTTTGGCGAAATTGTTTCAAGCAATCAGAATTGAAGTAAATGGTGAAATGGATGCTTTGAAAAAAATGTTGAAACAAACTGCGGAGGTAATTAAACCCGGCGGCAGATTGAGCGTGATTTCTTATCACTCTTTGGAGGATCGCTTGGTAAAAAGATTTATCAGAGATGGAATGTTTGAAGGTCAGCCCGAAAAAGATATTTATGGAAATGTGGAGGTGCCTTTCAGAAAAGTCGGAAAAATGATCACGCCTTCAAAGGAAGAAATAGAAAAAAATCCGAGGGCAAGGAGTGCAAAATTGAGAATTGGAGAAAAATTGTGAATATGAGTATTTGGAAAATCATTAAAGCAGAATATTTAACCAACGAAAATGCTCGTTCCAACTGGTTGTTTGTGTTAATGTTAGTTTTTATGGGGATGATAATTATCAATCTTTCGCATATAACGGATGCTAAAGTGAAAAAAATTGTCAAACTAAAAAAAGAAGTGGATGCTTTGCGTTCGGAATATGTTGAGCTGAAAGCAAGAGCTATGAGACAGAAAATGCCAAGTAAAGTATATGAAAAATTAAAAGATAACGGATTTGAATTTCCAAAAAATCCACCGGTTAAAATCATTATCAAAAACAAATGAGTAAAGGAAATATAAATATTACTTCTCGAACCTTGTTGGTTTACCTGATTCTTGTTTTGCCTTTTGCAATAGGAATAATTTTGCAATTATTTTATATTCAATATATTAAAGGAAATGAATATCGGGCGTTGGCCAAAAATCTTACCATAAAAGAATTCAGAGTAAAAGCCAATCGAGGGAATATTTATGCAAATGACGGAAGTATTTTGGCAACATCAGAACCTAAATATGATATCTTTTTTGATCCTACGGTTCCTTCTGACAAAATCTTTTATAATAATATTAATGTGTTAGCCAATAAAATTTCACGTCTAACAGGTGAACCTGCCAATCGGATAAAAAAACGTTTTGTCAGCGCAAGAAAAGCTGGCGTGCAATTTGTTAAAGTGGCAAAAAAACTCAATTTTTCATCCTATCAACAGGTAAAGAATTTCCCGGTTTTTAAATTGGGAATGTTCAAGGGCGGACTGATTGTGAAATATCATACGGAAAGAGCTTTTCCATTGGGTGATGTTCTCAAAAGAACTATTGGTTTTAGTAGGGGACAGGCAAACAAAGCCGGTTTGGAAGGTTATTATGACAAATATTTGAAAGGTCGTGATGGGATGAAAAAGAAACAAAAAATAAAATCGGGAGTTTGGCGACCGCTTTCTGATATTAATGATATTGATCCTGAAGATGGGTATGATTTGGTTACCAATATTCAAGTGGATTTTCAGGATATCGCTCATCAAGAGTTAAAGAAACAGCTTATAAACTATGAAGCGGATCATGGTTCGGTAATAATTATGGATGTCGAAACCGGAGCAGTTAAAGCAATGGTAAATTTGGGAAAAACAAAAAATGGTGATTATGAAGAAATAAGAAATTATGCTGTCTATGAAACCATGGAACCCGGTTCAACTTTCAAGGTGTTTTCAGTAATGGCTTTGTTGGAAGATAATTATGCGCAACCGGAAAGTATTGTAGATACTCAAGATGGAAAATACAAAATATATAATAAAACGGTGAGAGATGCACATTATGGTGGATTTGGAAAAATCACTTTGAGTCAGGTAATTGAAAAAAGTTCCAATGTGGGAATTGTAAAATTTGTTTATGAAAATTACAACAAACAGCCACAAAAATTTGTCAATCGTATGTATGGTTTCGGTTTGCATAACCAAACCGGAATTGATATAAAAGGTGAAGGAAAACCCATTATCCCGGATCCAAAAAATGATAATTGGAGTGGAATCTCTTTGCCTTGGATGGCTTATGGTTATGGAGTGGAATTAACCCCTTTGCAAATTTTGACTTATTATAACGGAATTGCCAATGATGGAAAAGTTATGAAACCTTATTTGGCTTCTGAAATCAAACAATTTGATAAAAGTATAAAAAAATTCAAACCGCAAATTCTCAATTCATCTTTGGCTTCATCCAATACCATTCATGAAATTCAAAAAATGTTGAGAGGTGTCGTGTTGAGAGGAACCGGAGCAGAATATGTCAAAAGCCCTTATGTTGATATTGCAGGGAAAACAGGAACGGCACAAGCGGATTATTGGAAAGGAGCCAAACAATATATTGCTTCTTTTGTTGGATATTTTCCGGCAGATCATCCTCGCTATTCCATGATTGTAGTAATTCATAAACCCAATCCCGAAAAAGGATATTATGGAGCACAAGTTGCCGGTAGTGTTTTTAAAAAAATTGCCGAATACGTTTATGGTAAAACACCCATGGAAGTTCATTTGGCGATGGAGAAAACCGAAAATACACATAAGAAAGCCGATTTGATTTTGGCAAAATATAAAACTGTAATGCCCGATTTGAGAGGTTTGCCTTCAAAAGATGCCCTGTATATTTTGGAAAATTTGGGTTTACATGTGCAATTAAGCGGTTCGGGAATAGTGAAGGAACAATCGATCAAAAGGGGAGAAAGAATTAAGAAAAAACAATTGGTAAGACTAAAATTATCGTGAAAAAATTAAAAGACATATTATCTCATATTTCTTATAAAAAGATTATTGGTGATTCTAATATCGAAGTAACCGGTATTCAGTATGATTCTCGTAAAATCAAACTTGGAGATACTTTTGTTGCAATCAAAGGAACTTTGGCAGATGGACATCAATTCGTTCACAAAGCTGTTGATGCCGGAGCCAAAATTATTGTTGCTGAAAAATCTTTTGAATTTGCAAAGGAGATCACACAAATTATTGTAGCGGATACTCATCAGGCGCTTGCAGAATTGTCCGCTGCATATTATGATTTTCCATCGAAAAAGTTATCATTGGTTGGCGTAACCGGAACCAATGGTAAAACCACCATTGCAACCTTGCTCTATAATCTTTTTAAAGGATTAGGTTTTAAAAGCGGATTGTTATCCACTGTAAAAATTCTTGTTGATACAAAGGAATTTTCCGCTACACATACCACTCCTGATCCATTGATTATCAATAATTATTTACATCAAATGGTTCAAGAAGGTGTGCAATATGTATTCATGGAAGTCAGCTCACATGGTATTGCACAAAAGAGAATTCATGCTTTGGATTTTGATGGTGCTATTTTTACCAATTTGACACATGATCATTTAGATTATCATAAGACTTTTATAGAATACAGAGATGTTAAAAAACAATTTTTTGACTTGCTAAAATCCGATGCTTTTGCCTTAGTTAATGCCGATGACAGAAATGGGACCTTGATGTTGCAAAATACGCAAGCACATAAATATACATATGCTCTGAAAAATCCTGCCGATTTCAAAGCCAAAATTTTGGAACAGAATTTTACGGGAATGCTTTTGCAAATTGACCAAAAAGAAGTTTGGGTGCAATTGATAGGAACTTTCAATGCCTATAATATTTTGGCTGTTTATGCTTCTGCCGTTTTACTTGGACAAGATCAGTTTGATATCCTTAAGGTTCTTAGTCAATTACGTAGTGTAGATGGAAGATTTGAAATTATTTTATCATCCGAAGGAAAAATTGCCATTGTGGATTATGCGCACACGCCCGATGCTTTGAAAAATGTATTGAAAACCATAAATGCTATTCGTCCCAAAAATACAGAACGTTTAATTACTATTGTAGGAGCAGGAGGAAATCGTGATAAGACAAAACGCCCTGAAATGGCAAAAGTGGCTGTAAAAAATAGTGATCAAGTGATTTTTACTTCTGATAATCCCAGAGATGAAAATCCGGATCAAATCATTGATGATATGGAAGCGGGTGTGCCGGGAGAACATTATAAAAAAACTTTACGAATTACAGATCGTAAGCAAGCTATTAAAGCGGCTGTGCAATTCGCAAATTCAGGAGATATTATTTTGATAGCTGGAAAAGGACATGAAAATTATCAAATCGTCAAGGGAGTTAAATCTCATTTTGATGATAGGGAAGAAGTAAAAAGAGCATTTGAATCCAATCAGGTTTCATAAAAAAACAGAAGAAATGTTATACTATTTATTTGAACATATTTTTAGAAATTTACCGGGTTCGGGACTGTTTGAATATCTTTCATTCCGTTCAGGCATGGCTTTTATTACCGCCTTAGTATTTTCAATAACAATAGGCAAGAAAATTATTGTCAAATTAAAATCTTTACAAATAGGCGAAACCGTAAGAGATTTGCAGTTGCAAGGACAAAAAGAAAAAGAAGGAACACCCACGATGGGAGGAATTATCATCATATTGGGGACACTGATTCCCGTGCTTTTATTTGCCGATTTATCCAATGTTTATGTTCAATTGCTTATTTTAACTGTTATTTGGATGGGATTAATAGGTTTTATTGATGATTATATCAAAGTTTTCTTGAAAAACAAGGAAGGCTTACAGGGAAAGTTTAAAATTATAGGACAAGTAGGTTTAGGCTTGGTTGTTGGTTTGGTCATGTTGTTTAGTCCGCAAATAACTATAAAAACAGAAGACCATAGTCCGCAAGCACAAGAATTGAAATTGGGTGAAAGATTCAACCCGGCTGAAAAGTCTTTGAAAACTACCATGCCTTTTTTTAAAAATAATGAAATTGATTATGGAAAATTCTTTCCTGAAACTCCTATAGTTACATGGGCTATTTTTATACTTTTTGTAATTCTGGTAATTACAGCAGTTTCTAATGCCGCCAACCTTACCGATGGTATAGACGGATTGGCAGCCGGAACTTCTGCCATTATTGTTATGGCATTGGCAATTTTGGCTTGGATTTCAGGAAATATCTTGATATCCGACTATCTGAATATTATGTATATACCTGGCATTGGGGAAGTTTCTGTTTTTATCAGTGCATTTGGTGGCGCATTGGTTGGTTTCCTTTGGTATAATGCCTTTCCTGCGCAAGTATTTATGGGGGATACCGGAAGTTTAACTATCGGTGCTGTCATTGCAGTGGTTGCTTTGTTTATACGGAAAGAATGGTTATTGCCGGTGCTTGCCGGAATCTTTGTTATGGAAAATCTTTCAGTTATTATTCAAAAATCTTGGTTTAAATATACCAGAAAAAGATATGGTGTAGGACGACGCGTATTTTTGATGGCTCCATACCATCATCATTTTCAAAAAAAGGGTTGGCATGAGAATAAAATCGTCGTTAGATTTTGGATTGTGGGGATTATTCTTGCAGCAATAAGTATCATTAGTTTAAAAATCAGATAATACACACAAAGAAAAATTGAATTATGAAAACATATAAAAATAATTTGGCATCATCAATGACGGATCATTTGCTAAAAATCAGAAAGAAAAATTTAAGAAATTCTTTTTGTCGTTTTACTGAAATGGAACACAGAATGGAATCCGTTGCCGAATATAATAAGATGCTTTTTATAAATGATTCTAAAGCACAATCAGTTAATGCAACTTATTTTGCTTTGCAAAGTATTGATAAACCCATTATTTGGATTGCCGATGGGGATGATTCGGAAAATGATTTTTCAGATTTGTTGCCATTGGTGCGTTTAAAGGTGGATGCCATTATCATGTTGGGAAAAAATAATACGAAATTATATGAAACGTTCAAGGATAGTGTTGAAAGTATATATCAGGTAACCAATCTTTGGGAAGCGGTTTGGGTTGCAAAAGAAATCGGATATAAAGGAACTACTGTTTTGTTTTCTCCTGCTTCAAAACCAAATGGCGAATTTACTGATTATCAAGAAAGAGGTTTAATGTTTAAAAAATATGTAAAAGAATTAGTATAGATGAATCGAATTTTTCAAAATATTAAAGGAGATCGAATACTTTGGGTTTTTATCAGTTTGCTGATGTTGTTCTCTATAATGGTGGTTTATAGTGCAAGTAGTAATTTGGTGAATACCTACGGCACTTTATCTCCTTGGCAATTTATTTTCAAGCATCTGATTTTATTGGGTATGGGATTATTGGTAATGTATGTAGTACACTTGCTAAATGAAAAAGTATTTTTGATACTTTCACATGTTGGTATCTATTTTGTTGCGATTTTATTACTTTATACTTTGAGTAAAGGGACCACTATGGCGGGAGCCAATGCCAGCCGGTGGATATATATTCCCGTGGTAGGAAGTTTTCAGCCCTCAACTTTAGCTTTTTTGGTAATTATGATGTTTACGGCACGTTTTATCGGACGAAAAAATGGAGCTTCCATATCTTTTTCTGATGCCTTGAAAAAATTTTGGTTATGGGTTTTTGTAATTATCGGTTTGGTATTGCCTGCAAATTTATCTACTGCATTGTTGATGTTCTCTATGGTAATTTTGATACTTTTTATCGGTGGATATCCAATTAAAGATTTGCTTAAAATTTTTGGGATTTCAACTCTTGGTCTAATATTTTTTATTCTACTATTCAAGGCGTTTCCCAATAAAATTTCTAATCGTTTGGATACTTGGCAAGCCAGAATAGAAAGACATTTTATGGATAAATCCGATGGAGATAAAATTGCAATCAATGATAAAAATTATCAAACAGTCCATGCTAAAATTGCAATTGCCAAAGGTGGCTTATTAAAACTAAATCCGGGAAAAAGTACCGAAAAATATTTTTTACCGCAATCTGTTTCCGATTTTATTTATGCAATTATAATTGAAGAATACGGATTAGTTGGCGGGCTGATCATATTGTTTATTTATTTGATGATTGGGATTCGAATATTTATCATCTCCAAAAATCAAGAAGATATCTATTATAAACTCTTGGTTTTGGCAGTTGGATTGCCTTTGGTTTTTCAAGCATTGATCAATATGGGAGTTGCTGTGGGAATTTTACCCGTAACAGGTCAGCCTTTACCTTTATTGAGTTCGGGTGGAACTGCCATTCTGATTACCTCTGCTGCTTTCGGGATTGTTTTGGCAGCCGATAGAATAAGAATGCAAAAACAACAAAAAGATATAGATGATTTTATTACAGAGTAAACCATGAAGAATAGAAAAAAGACATATCGTTTTATTATCAGCGGAGGAGGAACCGGCGGTCATATTTTTCCGGCTTTGGCTATTGCCAATGAAATAAAAGGACGTATGCCTGATGCACAGATACTTTTTGTAGGAGCCAAAGGACGCATGGAAATGGAAAAAATTCCTGCTGCAGGTTATCCCATAGAAGCTTTATGGATTTCGGGAATCAATAGAACCAATAAACTCAAAAATTTGAGTTTTCCTCTAAAATTAGTAAGTAGTTTATGGAAAGCTGGTAAAATTATCAATAAGTTTAAACCGGATGCTGTCATAGGAACCGGTGGATTTGCAAGTGGTCCTGTTTTGTATGTTGCACAAAAAAAAGGAATTCCCACTTTTATTCAAGAACAAAATTCTTATCCGGGTATAACCAATAAGTTATTAGCCAAAAATGCTTTGAAAATATATACGGCTTATGATAATTTGGATAATTTTTTTAATCCCGAAAAAATTCTTTTGACGGGAAATCCCATAAGAGAATCATTGAAGTCTTTGAATGAAAATAAAACAGATGCTCTAAACAAATTTGGTTTGCAGCCCAACAAAAAAACGCTTTTGGTTGTGGGAGGAAGTTTGGGAGCTATGCAGGTCAATCGTGCTATTGAAAAATACATTGATGAAATCAAAAATAATCAATGGCAATTAATCTGGCAAACCGGAAAAAATCATTATGAAAAGTTTCGGAAATATGAAGATAAATCTATTAAAGTAATGCCATTTATCAACGATATGAATCAAGCATATGCAGCTGCCGATTTGATTATTTCCCGTGCAGGAGCAGGTTCCATTTCCGAATTGGCTGTAGTAGGAAAACCTGTTATTTTGATACCTTCACCTTATCTTGCCGAAGATCATCAAACAAAAAATGCAAAAGCTTTATCAGATAAAAATGCGGCAATATTAATCAAAGAAAAAGATTTGGATAAAAATTTAATCCATGATATTCAAAAGATTTTAAACGATGAAAAATATCATGAAGATTTACAAAAAAATCTGAAACAAATGGCTAAGCCAAATGCTGTAGAACATATAGTGGATGATATTTTTAAACAGTTGAAAATATGAAAAAAATTTTGGCAAATATAATCTTTATTTTTTTGCTGATTCTAACTCTTGGATTGGGAAAATGGTTTTCTCAAAAATTTGAAAATGAAAAAATACACGATACCAAAGTTTTGGTTTATCCTTTGGATAAAAATTTTATACAAGTCAATGAAATTAAGAAAATGATTAACTATAAAGATAGTATTTTAGGGCATATTGATATTTCTCAACTTGAAAATCAATTGAAAAAAAATAGATTTGTTGCACGGGCTGAAGTATATAAAGATTTAAACAATAATGTCTATGCATATGTTGAGCAATTTACTCCTATTGCAAGAGTGATGGGTGATAAATCATATTATATTGATAGCCAAGCAAACAAAAGACCTTTGTCCGATCATTATACCGAAAATGTGATTTTGGTTTTTGGAAATCCCAATGAAAAAAAGATTCAAGATATTTATCATCTGATAGAAAAAATTAATGCAGATGTATTTTTAAAAGAGAAAATTACTGAAATACATTTGAATAATCAAGGAAATTATTTATTAAAAGCAATGGATTTTAAACCTGAAATATATTTTGGCGATATAAAAAATATTCAAAAAAAATTAAATAAACTCAAGACCATTTTACTGTTTTTGAAAAAAAATCATTTATCAAACAAGTATGTCAAAATCGATTTGAGTTTTGATAATCAAATAGTTTGTAAAAGAATAAAAAATTAAATATAGCGGTATGACAAATCAACAAAAAAACACATCAGAATTCAAAGCGGAAAGAAAATTACAACCGCAAGATCCAAGAACAATTGTTGTTGGATTGGACATAGGAACGACCAAGGTTGTTGCTATTGTCGGAAGAAAAAACCAATATGGTAAAGTAGAAGTTTTGGGATACGGAAAAGCACCCAATAAAGGTGTTAAAACCGGCGAGGTTATCAATCTCAAAGACACCGAAATTGCTATTCGTGAAGCTGTTGCCAAAGCCGAATACAATTCAAAAATCAAAATTAAACGGGTGGTTGTAGGGATTGCCGGACAACATATCAGAAGTATTCAAACCCGTGAATACCTCACCAGAAATAATCCCGAAGAGATTATCACTCAAAAAGATATCGATCTATTAACTGAGCAAGTAAAAAAACTCCATGTAGAATCCGGAGAGCAAATTATTCATGCTTTACCACAAGAGTTCAAAGTTGATGAAATTCAAGACATAAAACTTTCACCAATAGGTATGGCGGGAACGCGTTTAGAAGCTAATTTTCACGTGGTTGTTGGTAAAGTGGCTGCCATAAAAAATCTGGTTAGATGTGTCGAGATGGCAGATTTGGAAGTGGAAGATATTACTTTAGAACCTTTGGCTTCATCACGAGCCGTATTGATTGATGAAGAAAAAGAAGGAGGTATTGCTTTGATAGATATGGGTGGCGGCACTACCGATTTGGCAATTTTTAATCATAATATTATCCGTCATACTGCTATTATTCCTGCCGGAGGAAATATTATTACCAAGGATTTGTCGACCGGAATTCGTGTTTTGTTACGTGATGCAGAATTGGTCAAAGTGAAATTCGGTTCTGCTTATCCGGGAGCCAATAGTGATAATGAAATTGTTTCCATTGAAGGTCTGCCCGGACATAAACCTGTAGAAGTTTCTTTGAAAACCATTTCCAGAATAATTAAAGCACGTTTGGCTGAAATTATCTCAAGAGTGGATAATGAAATTCATAAATATACAGATATCAGCAATGAAAATATGTTATTGGGGGGAATTGTTCTGACCGGTGGTGGTGCACAAATGAAGCATTTGGTGCAATTGGTCAATGTTCTTACCGGAATGCATGCACGCATCGGCTATCCTAATCAGCATTTGGCAGCCGGAACCGAAGATGAACTCAAAAGTCCCATTTTTGCTACTGCCGTAGGATTGCTAATGGAAGGTTTGGAAAATAAAATTAATTATGAAGAGGTGGAATATGATGAAAATTATCAAATGGATTTACCTGAAGAAAAAATCCCCGAAGAGCAAAATATTTTGGAAGAAGAACCCCAAATAGATAATGAGAAACTTATCCCGCCAGTGGATAAAAAAAGAAAAAGTGCTTGGTATGAGCCCATTATGAAATTATTAAATAAATTGGAATAAACCTAATCAAACAATACTATTATGGAAAATTTGGAAATGAATTTAAATTTGGATTTTGATATCAAAAAACACAAAGCCAATGTTATCAAAGTTGTTGGTGTTGGTGGTGGCGGCGGAAATGCCGTAAATTATATGTATCAAAAAGGCATCAAAGATGTAGATTTTGTTATAGTAAATACAGATGCTCAAGATTTACGAAAAAGTCCTATTCCCATCAAAATTCAAATCGGACGAGAATTGACCGAAGGTTTGGGAGCAGGTGCCATACCTGAAATCGGACGAAAAGCTGCCGAAGAAGATTTGGAATCACTCAAGAAAGTTTTGGAAGATAATACCAAAATGATTTTTATCACCGCCGGAATGGGTGGGGGAACAGGAACCGGAGCGGCGCCAGTTATTGCCAAGTTGGCGAGAGAAATGGGTATTCTTACCGTGGGAATTGTAACCAGCCCTTTTGAATTTGAAGGACGTAAACGCTTGAAACATGCTGAAGAAGGAATAGAAGAACTTCGTCAGTATGTAGATTCATTGATTATTATTAATAACAATAAATTGCGTGAAGTTTTTGGTAATTTAAAATATCATGAAGCTTTTGCAAAATCCGATGAAATTTTAGCAAAAGCGGCATCCAGTATTTCCGAAGTGATTACTTTAAATTATAAGGTAAATGTTGATTTTAGAGATGTTCGGACAGTCTTGGAAAACAGTGGCACTGCTATTATGGGATCGGCAACCGCCAGTGGAGAAAATCGTGCTCAAAAAGTAATTGAGGCGGCTTTGGATTCTCCATTATTGAACGATAATAAAATTGTTGGTGCAAAGAATGTATTGTTATTGATTGTATCGGGTTCTGAAGAAATTACTTTGGATGAAATGAGTGAGATCAACTATTATGTTCAGAATGAAGCCGGAAATACAGCTGATATTATCTTGGGAATCGGAACGGATGAACGTTTAAATGATGAAATTGGCGTAACCATTATCGCTACAGGTTTTCCTAATGATCAACAAGATATAATAGCCAATACTAAGCCCGATAGAAAAGTTCATTTCATTACAAAAGAACGAGAAATTGTCAATCCGCCCGAAATGGAAATTACCAAACCTCATGAAGAAGAAAATGATATGGATGAACATAAGCTTATTATTGATGAATATGGAAATAAACAATTGATTTTGGACTTTGATGATGAAACTCGGAACATTGTAGCAGAAGAAAAATTCCAAATTGATAATCCATATGAGTTTAAAAATACACATGATAATATTCAGGATAATCAACAGGTTTTGTTTGATGAATTCTCAATGGATATTGAAGAAGAATCAAAACCTGAAAGTGAAGAAGAAAGAAAGGTATATAAACTCGATGATTATAGAGAGGATCAGGTTGAAGAAACATTTTCTCAAGATGAAAAACTTATTGAAAATGAAAATGATATCGAAAAAGAAGAAAGAATTTCTGAACCCGTTTTAAAAAGTCAGCTTACAAACAATGAAAAGGAAATTGTTGAAGAAAATTCTATAAATCTTGATGAATTGGGTGATATTACAGAGCTTCCCTTTGAAAAAGCTTTGGAACTTACCCAAAAAAGAAAATCCAACTTGCGCAAGTATGTGGATACCATTCCTTTTGATGAAGATGATACACCTGCTTATGAAAAACAAGGGATACATATTGATACTACACCCAAATCGGAACAAAGTGTTTCTAAGATGGAATTCAATGGCGAGGATTTTAGAATCAGCGATAGCAATTCTTTTTTATTTGATAATGTGGATTGAGAATAAATCAATTAAGAAAAGGTTTATGTACTGTGAAATAAAAATTAAAGAAAACAAAATATATGTTCCGCTTAAAGACAAGTGGCTTATCAAAACACCGGAGGAAGAAGTAAGGCAAAAGTTTATTTGCCGTCTGGTAAATCATTATGGATTTTCTTTTGACCAAATGAAACAAGAGGTTACCGTCAGTAATTCACAACGGGGGCAAGGCAAGGCACGAGCGGATATAGTAGTTTGGAAATCAAAAAAAGATAGGTTGGAGGACAACAGTCCGATTATAGTAGTAGAATGCAAAGCGGAAAATGTAACTATTCGTGAAGAAGATTATTTTCAAGGAGCCAATTATGCGGCTTGGGCAGGTGCGGATTTTTTTGTGGTTACTAACCTAAAAGAAACACGAATTTTCAGGGTGGTAAAAGGTAAATTACCTAAACAATTGGAAGAAATCATTGATATTCCGAGTGCGGATATGCTCAATGATACAAAGAAAATTGATAAATTGTTGAAGCAAACCAAGGCATTTACCCGAGACGAATTTTCAAAAGTTCTCTTTCAGTGTCATAATATTATAAGAAATAACGACAAACTTTCGCCGGAAGCGGCTTTTGACGAGATAAGCAAGATTTTGTTTATCAAAATCAGATACGAAAGAAAAAACGATGAAGGACAAATTTTTTCAAAGAAAAGATTTCGGGAACTGAAAGAAGCTTATGACGAAACCAAATCAAAGAATGACCCCGAATTTTATCAAAAACTATTTGAACGGACAAAAGAAGATTTTAAAGATGATGATTTGTTCGCCGAAAATGAGGTATTGAGAATCAAAGAAAACAGCTTTGAAGCCATTGTTGAGAAATTAGAAAAATACAATCTTTCTACCACTTCCGACGATGTCAAAGGAATTGCTTTTGAAAAATTTCTTGGAAAGACTTTCCGCGGAGAACTCGGACAATTTTTTACACCTCGAACTATTGTGGATTTTATGGTAGAAGTGCTTGATCCGAGAGAAGGTGAATTGATTTGCGACCCGGCTTGCGGTTCGGGCGGTTTTCTTATTCGTGCTTTTGAATACGTAAGAGAACAAATAGAAAAAGATATACAGCAGCAAAAAGAAAAAATAAAACAAAAATATTACGACGAAAATTATGAAAAACTTTCGGAAAAAGAAAAATTGAAAATAGATGAAAAGGTCAACAAACTTTTTCAACAACTCAACCAAGAATTGGATATAACCAATCAGAATAGTCGTATCAGAAGACTTTCTTATGATTGTATTTACGGAACAGATGCAAATCCGCGTATGGCCAGAACCGCCAAAATGAATATGATTATGCACGGAGACGGACACGGTGGTGTGCATCACAACGACGGGTTGTTGAATGTAAACGGAATTTTTGAAAACCGGTTTGATATTATACTAACCAACCCGCCTTTTGGCTCACGTGTGGAAAAAAGTTTGAAAATTACCGAAGCCGATAAATACAAAGATGAAAAACGAATAAAAGAATATAAAAAAAGATATGGTGTTGAATATGAAAAAGCTATGCGTCAAATTACCGATCATATTGGCGAGCCGCTATTAAATCTATATGAAACCGGCAAAATGAGTACACTCACCGAAGTCCTTTTTATAGAAAGAAGTTTACGGCTTTTGAAGCCCGGAGGAAGAATGGGCATTGTATTGCCCGAAGGCGTATTGAATAACAGCAATCTCCAAAAAATACGGGATTTTGTAGAGAGTAAAGCCAAGATTTTATTGATTACTTCCATACCGCAAGATGTGTTTATGGCCAGCGGTGCTACGGTTAAACCCAGCTTGCTTTTCTTTAAAAAATTTACCGAGAAAGAAGCCGAGCAATGGCAAAAAATAAAAGAAAAAGCAACTACCGAAGTGGAAAAAAAATATGAATCTCAAATAAAACCTATCAAAGAAAAATTGGCATTAAGAGGGAAAAATGCCCCCGGAAAAGAAGAAAAAAAAGCTTTGCGCAAACAGTTGAAAGAACTACAAAACAAAATGGAAGCTGAAATAAAAGCCATTATCAAAAAAGAGTTTGATTACGAAATTCCTATCGCCGAAGTGGAAAAAGCCGGTATAAGCACTACGGGAGCAGAAATAGAAAATGAATTGATTCCGCTTGCCAAAGAATACACAGAATACCGTAAAAAACATAAACTTTGGCAAACCAAACTTGAAAAGGTCAAATATGAAATTTTGGATGACGGTGCATTTTATCGTATTCCGATTATTAACAATATAGCACAAGAACCGGAGATATTTTATGGAAAATAGCCGTTTGCAACATAATGACTTTGAGAAAATCGTAAATCTCATTGAACAAACCCGAACCCGTGCTTACCAAGCCGTAAACAAAGAGTTGGTAAACTTGTATTGGCAGGTGGGAAAATTTGTTTACGATAAAGTTAATGACGGAAATTGGGGCGAGGGTACCGTAAAACAATTGTCCGAGTATATCCGTTCTCGTTTCCCGAATCTCAAAGGTTTTTCCAAAAGAGGACTATATCGGATGAAACAGTTTTACGAAACTTACAAAGACAATCCAAAAGTGTTACCACTGGTGACACAATTAACTTGGACCAATCATATTACCATATTGTCCAAATGCAAAAGCCTTGAAGAAAAGGAATTTTACTTACTGTTAGCCATTAAAGAAAAGTGGAGCAAAAGGGAACTTATCAGACAGATAGATTCGGGTTTTTTTGAACGAACAATGCTTGCCGATAAAAAAGTGTCGCCACCGGTGACACAATTACAACAATATGTAGGGCAGGTTTTCAAGGACACCTATGTATTTGAATTTTTGGATTTGCCCGAAAACTATAACGAAAAGGATTTACAAAAGGCACTGGTAAACAACCTGAAAAAATTCCTGCTCGAACTTGGCGGCGGATTTTCCTTTATCGGACAAGAATACCGCTTGCAAGTGGGTATGCACGATTATTATATCGATTTACTCTTTTTTCATAGAGAATTGCAATGCTTGGTGGCTTTTGAACTGAAAACCACCGATTTTAAACCCGAGTATCTCGGACAACTCAATTTTTATATGGAAGTGCTCGATGCAGAAGTGAAATTGCCTAACGAAAACCCAAGCATAGGCGTATTACTTTGCAAAGGCAAAGATGACGAAGTGGTTAAATTTGCAATGCGACGCAACCTTTCGCCTACGCTGATTGCCGAATACCAAACCAAATTGATTGACAAAAAATTGTTGCAACAAAAGATGCACGAACTTTATCAACTCTTGGAAAATAAACCTGATGAAGAAGATGAATAGCACGGTATCCATACTTAAAACCATTCCTTTTTCGCAACTCTCTTTGTGGGATGTGAAGCGATATAAGATTTACGATTTTTATCTAGATAAATTTCCCAGAATTAAACTTGAAAATGTTTTAAATAAATATGGAAAAGAAATTAACTTAAAAGACAATGAAGAATATAAACAAGTAACGATAAAACTTTATGGAAAAGGAGTAATATTGCGTGGTATTAAAAAAGGTTCTCAAATAAAAACAAAAAGGCAATTTTTGATTAAAGGTGGCCAGTTTATTTATTCAAAAATAGATGCCAGAAACGGAGCCTTTGGTATTGTTCCGGAAGAATTGGACGGAGCCGTCATTACAAATAGTTTTTCAGTTTTTAATATCAACACTCATCTAATAAATCCGACATATTTGTTTTTAGTTACTTCAAGTAAAAATTTTAGAAAAATATGCGAACGATTCAGTTCGGGCACAACAGGCAGAAGAAACATTTCCGATGAAATTCTTTTAAATCTCGAAATCCCCTTACCGCCTTTGGAAGAACAAAACCGTTTGGTGGCCCAATACAATGCCACAATACAACAGGCAAATGAGCAAGAAAAAAAAGCCCGTGAATTAGAGCAGGAAATTGAAAACTACTTGTTTGAAGTGCTGGGTATTGAAAAAACGGAAGAAAAAAAGAAAACCAAAGGCTTGCAGTTGGTGAGGTTTAAAGATATTGATGTTTGGGGTGTTGATAAACTTGCGTATGGAAATACAAAACAAATTTTAATGTCCATAAAGTATGATAATTATAAACTTAAAGATATTCTTTATATAAATCCCAAGACAGATTTTTCAAAATATAATGATAATTTTGAAATGTCTTTTATTCCGATGAAATACATATCTGATGAATATGGTGAAATTATTAATATGGAAATAGGTAACAAAGGAAAAAGTAAAGGTTATACTAAATTTAAAGAAGGCGATTTACTTTGGTCCAGAATTACTCCTTGTATGCAAAATGGCAAATCGGCAATTGCAAAGAATTTGATTAATAAAGTTGGATATGGCTCGACAGAGTATCATATTATTAGACAAAAGGAAGATAAAGTTTTGATAGAGTATGTTTACTATTTATTGAGAACTAATGCAGTCAGGCAAGATGCTATGAATTATTTTACCGGTTCTGCCGGACAACAAAGAGTCCCCAAAAGTTATTTGGAAAATCTTTTAATTCCCTTACCCCCGCTTTCCATTCAAAAAGAAATAGCCCGTCATATTTCGGATTTGAAACAACAAATCAAAGACTTGCGTCGTCAAGCCGAAGAAAATAGAAAACAAGCCATAAAAGAATTTGAACAAAATATTTTTGTGCTATGAAAATAACAAAACTGGAAATTGAAGGCTATAAAAACTTGCAAAACACGAGTTTTGATTTTTCCAAATCGGAACAATATGCTGCCCTTATCGGCATAAACGGTTCCGGAAAATCCAATGTATTGGAGGCTGTCAGCCTAATATTTTATGGGCTTTATTATAACGAAACAATTGACAAATTTGACTACGACATACATTACAAGATTAACGGAAAATCTATATCCGTTAAAAATGGAGAAATGAAAGTTGATAGTAAAAAAATAACTAAAAAAAATATTCGGGATTATCTCCCTACAAATGTTATCGCTTCATATAGCGGAGAAGAATTGAGGATGTGGGAAAATATTTATTTAAATAGTTATAAAGAGTTTTTTAATAATTTGAAAAGACAAACAACAAGTTATCCGTATTTGCTTTATATCAATAAATACGCTTGGGATATTGCACTTATAACCCTAATGACTTCCGACAAACAAATTGTAAAAAAATTTATTAATAAAACACTTGGTATAAATAATGAAAATATTGAAATTAGATTTGATATTGATGAAAGTAAATACGGGCTTTATGAAAAAAACAAAGCACTTTCTTTGATAAAGCGTTTATCGGAACTTCAAAAAGAAGGAGGTAACGGAAATATACATATAAACACAATAAAGACATTGGAAATCGGACAGAAAAATAATGAAGATTTTACGAAAAAACTTTTTTACTACTTATTTATTACTTCTATGCCCAAAAGAAGCGACGAAATAACAGCGGATAAAATTATTACAAATATTGAATTTAAAAATGTTGATATAAAAGGGATTAAGTGAAGGAGAAAAGAAGTTAATGCTCATTATGCTGATAAATGAAATACTTTCCGATGAAAACTCCTTGATTTTGTTAGATGAACCGGATGCGCATTTGCATATTGAAAGAAAAAAAGAAATAAAAAAACTTATTACGGATAGCAAAGCATTTACTATACTTACTACTCATTCACCCACTTTGTTAAACAACCTGAATGAGGAAAATATTTTTATATTTTCGAATAAAGACAGTAGTGGAGTTAATGTTTTTCAACTTGATAAACCAAAAGGATTGGAAGAAATTACAGGCGGAGAGTTTTCTTTAATAGATGCAACTTTAATTGCTGCTACCGAAAAAGATATTTTATTGGTGGAAGGCAAAAACGATTATAATTATCTCACCGAAGCATTAAAAAGATTTGAAGGCGAGTATCCGGATTTTAATTATTTAATTATCAATTGTGGAGGAGCGGATAATGTCCCGGTAGTCTTGGAACAATCCGTTTTGCCAATATTAGGGAAAAATCAATTGTGTGTTTGTACTTTTGATGAGGATGATAATGGTAAAAAAGGCAAAAAGAAAGTAGAAGAAATAAAGTCAAAAAATCCTGATAAAAATATTACAGCAATTACTCATCCCAGGTATGAAGGATTTCCTTCCAAAAGAAAAGAATTTTTTATGGAAGATTATTTTGCCCCAAGTGCTTATAAAAATATATTGAAAGAAGATATAGAAAAAGCCACAAGTTTTAAAAATGTCCAAGATCTATCAAAAGCAAAAACAATTATAGAAAAGAATTATATAAATTTCAAAAACGAAGAATTTGAACACTTTAAAGTGATTTTGGATAAGTTAATGGAGTTCAAAAAAGATTTTAGAAGTTAATAAATTGTGATTTATTCAAAAATTTGAGATTTTGAAATAGTGTTGTTTTAATATGAGAATACAGCTGCGATGATGCCCCGCGTGAGGGGGTGAAGTGACAGCGCCCGCACTGCAAAACACTACAAAAATATAAAGAGCAAAGCGACCAACGGAAGCTCTTGAAATTTATAATTTTTTGTGTGTTTTTGCGGTGCGGGACTATAACGAAACACCCGACCCGTGGACTTGGGCGGCTGGCTTGGGGAAGGGACACGCCCTAATAATTTTTTTATTGATGAAATATGAACGGAAAAGAGCTTGCTGCGAAAGGCTCTTTTCATTTTTTATTAGTATTTTTGGTTCTGTGAAAAATTTGTTGAAATACATATTATTTTTTGTGTCGATTTGGATTTTGCCTACTGCAAATGCTCAGGTAAGAGTTTTGCCCAAGAAACCGAATTTGGGTGGAAATGAGGTGAAATTGGACAGTTTGGCAAAAAATATGAAACGTAGTAAACGAAGCAAAGTGGTGTATAAGGTGGAGGATTATAAGTTTTTTGATTTGAAAAATGATAGTTTGGTTGTTGATACAATGCTGAATATCAGGAGTTTTTATAAGTCAAACGATTTATTGAAGGATGATTTGGAGCGCTTGGCTTTTTCTAATTTGGGGCTTGGATATACCGATTTGTCTTTGATTAATAACGAAGGTTTTGGGGATTTGCCGAAGTTTGTTGCCGGACAAAAATCGGTTTACTATCGGTTGCCTTCGGATGTAAATTTTTTTAAAGTTCCGTCGGCTTATTCGGATTTGTATTATATCAATGGAATAGGGCAGGGGCAGATGTTGCGGGCTTTTGTTACGACTAATATCAATCCGCAATTGAATTTTTCTTTGGGTTACAGAGGAATTAGTTCATTGGGTTTGTATAAAAATTCAACTACGAGTTCGGGTCGTTTGCAAACGGCTTGGAATTATCAGTCGAGCAATGAAAATTACGGATTGAAATTTGTGTATTTGGCACAAGATATTCAGAATGATGAAAACGGAGGGATTAAGGATAGAAATCAGTTTGAAAACGGTGGAGAAACTTTTAAGGATAGAAGCCGTATCGATGTAAATTTTACGGATGCCAAATCTTTGTTAAAAGGTTCACAAGTTTTTTTGTATCAGGAATTTAGACCTTTTAAAAAAGCAGGGGTGAAACTGATAAATGAAACTTTTTATCACCAAAGGAAGTTTAAATATGAACAGCAAAAGGCGGCGAATGATTTTTTCGGTCCTTCTTTTGTTGCTTCTGATATTAAGGATTCTTTGAATTTGAAGCAGTTTTATAATCTGACGGCTGTGGGTTTTCAGTATAAAAAATTTGATATTCAAACGGGGATTAAGTATTTGTATAACCGGTATTTTGCCGATTCGACCAAAGTTGTTCAGGGACAAAGTATTCCGGGAGAAATAAAATTTAATGACTTTTCTTGGACATCTCATTTGGATTTTGATTGGAGAAAGTTAGGTTTTGATGCGGATTTATCCGTTATTCCCACGGAAAAGCTACAAGGATATAAGTTTGCGGTGGAAATGCGATACCGTCCGGATAGTATCACGGATATCAAAGGAAAGTTTGTGAGTAGTTCTACACGTCCGGATTTTAAGTATTTGATGTTTCAGTCGGCTTATGAGCATCTGAATTGGTATCGCCCCGATTTAAAAAACGAATTGACACAGGAGATTTCTGCGGTTGCTTCCCGAAGGAAATGGGGAAGTCTGGATTTTAAACAGGTTTTGATTAATAATTATACTTATTTTTCGGCTTCGGATACTTTACCGGCGCAGACGGCACAAGGTGTTTTGATGAGTTCGGTAAAATATAGTAATGATTTTGGTTATGGAAAATTCGGTTTTTCGCCGGATATTTTGTTGCAAAAGGTGATAAAAGGTTCGGAAGTTTTGTCGTTGCCTGCTTATGTGGTTAGGGGCAGTTTGTATTATTCCAACAGATATTTTAATAGGAATTTGTTTGTGCAAGCCGGAATTACCGCAAAATATTTTGAAGCGTTTTATGCGCCGTATTATCATCCGGTTTTGGGGGATTTTGTGGTGCAACGCGAGGAAAAAATAGGAGGTTTTCCTTTGTTGGATGTTTTTGTGAATTTTAAAGTCAAACGGTTTAGATTCTATTTTAAAGCTGAACATATCAATGGGCTTTGGGAATATAAAAAGCCAAAATATTATGTTGCGCCGGGCTATCCTTATCGGGATTTTTTGATACGTTTCGGGATTAATTGGGTGTTTTTTAATTAGTTTTTTGCCACGAATTCACTAAATTTGTTTTGCCACGAATTCACGAATTTATTTTGCCACGAATTCACGAATGAATTATTAGTGCATTAGTGGTTAAAAAAGTATTAGTGCATTAGTGGTTAGAATAAATGGCAATTTTTATTTTTGTTAGTTAATACCAATAATAAGCATCTTTTATATGTTCAATATCTTTTCTGTATTGATTGAGAATAACGGAAATGATATCAAATCGGATTTCCAAATCCAGATTTTTTTCTTCGATATACTGATTGATTGCTTCCTGTAATAATTTGGTTTTCTTTTTATTGACAAAAATTTCGGGTTTTCCGTAATGTTCGGATGAACGTGTTTTGACTTCCACAACAGCTATAATATCGTCTTTTTGTGCAATAATATCGATTTCGGCTTTTTTGAAACGCCAATTGGTTTCTAAAATTTGATATCCTTCATTTTTTAGAAATTCTTGTGCCAATTTTTCTCCTTGTATGCCCAGTTCGTTATGTTGTGCCATTTGATTTCAGTTCTTTAAGTAATTGTTCTATTCTTTTATAAACCAAATGAAAATCCGGGAGTTTTTTGCCGGTGTATATCCAAATTAAATTATACAATAAATTCTCATTTAATTGGTTTTGCTGTAAACGAAAAGCTTCTCTCATTAATCTTTTGATACGATTTCTATCCACAGCTTTTTTAAATTTTTTTTTCGGAACGAAAAAAGCGGTTTTATATCCGTTTTCATCATTTTTTTCTACGGAAAAAACCAGTCGGACGGGGTATTTATGTAAGGAATTAGCCTTTTTAAAAAGCTTTTCAATGGTCTTTTTGCTTTTGATTATTTTGCTTTTGGGTAATGTGTTATTTTTGGGTTTCATTGTTTTTGTAAACATTATTTTCCGGGTGTATATCCGCCATAAAATTATAAGGGTCAATAGTAATAAAATCAATTTTTTCCAAAGGAATATCAATTGTAAACTCATATTGCGGAACAGCCCATTTCCAAACGGGGAGCATATTTTGAGTCATATTCGGAAAAGGATTTTCTTTGGTGTTTCTCAACAAATCTAACGGAATATAGTAATAATACAAATTGCCGGAAGTATCTTGAACAAAAATATCCAATGGCATACCCATTTCGTCCAAACGTTTGAGTTTTATTTTGGTTTTTTGTCCTTCGGCGGAGACTTTATCAACGGCATAATCGATATGGTGGGTGGTTTCTATCCAATCGTTTTTGAAAATACGTAAATCCATACCGGAAATTTTTTGAGCAATTTTAAAAAAATCATCGGGTTGCGGATGTTTCATTTTCCATTGTGCGTAATATTCTTGTAAGGTTTGCCGGAGTTTTTTTCCTCCCATTAT
>JALSTJ010000426.1 GCA_026983815.1 Flavobacteriales bacterium | reverse complement strand
GGTTTAGCGATGTAACCAGTACACAATACACCAAATTATGGCACAACAATGGGGACGGAACTTTTACGGAAACTTCCACTGCTTTTTTTCAATCTTGGTTGGGAGATTTGGAATGGGGAGATTATGATAATGACGGAAATATAGATTTAATTGTTTCCGGAGTCGGTGGAGCTAGTGGCACCGAAAGACATACCACACTTTTTCACAATGATGGCAATGGAAACTTAACGGAAGTTGCCAATACTCCTTTTCCCGGATTATCTCATAGCGCTATTGAATTTGCAGACTTTAATGCTGATGGAGAACTCGACATTTTCTTAACCGGTGCTAATGATACGCCAGGAAACGGTTCATATTACTCAAGAATTTTTATTCAACACGGAACTAATAATTTCTTAGAACAAACATCTATTAGTTTAGCAGCTGAAAATTACGGAGATGCAGAAGCCGCAGATTTTGATAATGACGGAGATATGGATTTAATTGTTACCGGATCATCTTATAATGACGCACCAAATACCAGTTTATATAGAAATGATGGAACCTCTGCCATTACGCATAAGGATAAATTTGATTTCACCATATATCCGAACCCTTCACAAGGCAGGATTTATATTCATTCGGAAAATAATTTAGGAAAAATAGAAATTTTGGATATCACAGGTAAAGTTATCTATCGAACCCAAAGTGATAAACACCAAATGAATATTGATTTATCCGGTTTACATAGAGGAATATATCTTTTAAAAATCAATCAAACCGGAAAAAAACTGATTATTAACTAATTTTACTCATCAATCCAACGAAAAAAGGAGCTTCCGCTCCTTTTTTCGTTGATAATTATTGAAAACTATAAGTCGTACCGTCTTTACCATCTTTTAATTGGACTCCATATTTTGCTAATTCATCTCGAATTTTATCTGATAATGCCCAATTTTTTTCTGCGCGTGCTTGATTTCTTAAATCAATTAATAACTGTATAACTTTATCAAAGGTTTGATTATCATTATTTTTTCCACTCAAATCTTGTTTGTGTAAACCTAAAACTTCATAAGCAAAATCTTCAAATATCTTTTGCAATCTTTTTTTGTCTGCTTCGGTAATTTTTGCTTTTTCCGACTTCACTTGATTGATAAATTTAACTCCTTCAAAAAGATTGGCAATCAAAATAGGAGTATTAAAATCATCGTTCATGGCTTCATATAATGATTTTTCCCATTGCGCTACATCAAAATCCGTAGATTCGGATACCGGCAAATTTTCTATGGATTGAATAGCTTCCATCATACGTTTGTATCCTTTTTCAGCGGCTTGTAGGGCTTCTTCGGACAAATCCAACATATTGCGATAATGAGCTTGCAACATAAAGAAACGCACGACCGCAGGCGAATATGCCTTGCTTAAGATTTTATTATCTCCGCTAAAAATTTCCCGTGGCAACAAATGATTTCCCGTGGATTTTGACATTTTTTTCCCGTTTAAAGTCAGCATATTGGCGTGCATCCAATATTTTACGGGATCAACATCGTTGGCAGTTCGTCCTTGTGCAATTTCACATTCGTGATGAGGAAATTTCAAATCCATTCCACCACCGTGAATATCAAACTGTTCACCCAAGTATTTGGTACTCATTACCGAACATTCCAAATGCCAACCCGGAAAACCATTGCTCCAAGGACTGGGCCAACGCATAATATGTTGCGGCTTGGCTTTTTTCCAAAGAGCAAAATCTTGTGGGTTGCGTTTTTCATCTTGTCCGTCCAGCTCACGCGTGTTGGCAATCATTTCTTCGATATTTCGTCCCGAAAGTTTACCGTATTTATCGACTTCCTTATTGTATTTGACCACATCAAAATAGATTGAGCCATTGCTTTCGTAGGCATATCCTTTATCCAAAATTTCTTTGGTCATCTCGATTTGTTCAATAATATGTCCCGTTGCCGTAGGTTCGATATTCGGCGGCAAATTGTTTACCAATTCCAAAACCTTATGAAAATCAATGGTATATTGTTGCACAATTTCCATTGGTTCGAGTTTTTCCAAACGTGCTTTTTTGGAAATTTTATCCTCCTGGCTATCATCTTCCAAATGACCGGCATCGGTGATATTTCGGACATAACGCACTTTAAATCCTAAAAATTTTAAATAACGATAGATCACATCAAAAGAAATAAACGTACGCACATTTCCCAGATGGACATTGCTATAAACCGTAGGTCCGCAAACATACATTCCAACGTGTCCGGGAACGATGGGTTCAAATTTTTCTTTTTTTCCGGTTAAGGAATTGTATATTTTTAAATTATTTTTCATAATTAAACAATAAATTTTGTATCCATATTTATATAACGCAAAAATTCTTTACGCACTTTTTCGTCCAAAAATTTACCTGAATATTCAGCTGTCAAGGTTGACGAAGTAATATCTTTAATTCCCCTTGACACCAAACACATATGCTTGGCATCGACAATTACGGCAACATCTTCGGTGTCCAAAGCTATTTTCATTGCGTTGAGAATTTGCACCGTCAAGCGTTCTTGCACTTGGGGACGACGTGCAAAATAATCAACAATGCGGTTGATTTTGGATAAACCGATGACTTTTCCCGTCGAAATATAAGCCACGTGTGCCTTACCGATGATGGGCAAAAAATGATGTTCGCAAGTAGAAAAAACGCTGATATCTTTTTCGACCAACATTTGTCCGTATTTATATTTGTTTTCAAAAGCCGAAAGTTTGGGCATATTTTCCGATGAAAGTCCTTTGAAAATCTCTTTTACATACATTTTAGCCACTCGACGAGGCGTTCCGTTTAAACTATCATCGTTTAAATCCAATCCCAAAATATCCAATACTTCTCTCATCTTTTGTTCTATCCGCTTCATTTTTTCTTCATCGGGCAACAACTCCGCATCTTTTCTAACCGGTGTTTTTATCTCGTCGAATAATCTTTTTAATTTATTTTGTTCTGTCATACCTTATAAACTAATAGTTGAAAAACAAAATTACAATTTTTTTATATAAAAATCTTTGTATATTTACATCGTTCAAACAAACAATGAATTATGAAAAAAATTCAACCCAAAGATTTTAAAATCAAACACGGAAAAAAAGTCAATATCAAGGACTTGGCAACCCAATACGACTTAAATGCTGACAAAAAAGAAATAGAAGAGGAATTGAGAAAAGTCCGACGCAAACTGGCTAATTTGCAAACCAAAATTTATGCCGCAGGAACACCTGCCGTTTATATTGGTATTCAAGGAATGGATACCGCTGGAAAAGACAGTTTGATACGTGAAGTTTTCAAAGATATCAATCCCAGCGGAATAGAGGTTTACGATTTTAAAAAACCTACCCCTTTGGAACACGCTCACGATTTTATTTGGCGTCATTATTTGACTTTACCCGAACGTGGAAAATTCGGCATACACAACCGCACCCATTATGAAGATGTTTTAATCGCCCGTATTCATCCGCAATTGGTTCTCAATCAGAATATTTACGGCATTAACACCTTGGAAGATATCGACGATAAATTTTGGAAAAAACGTTTTAGACAAATACGCGATTTTGAAAAATTACAAGTGGAAAACGGAATGAAAATGTTTAAATTTTTCTTACATCTTTCCAAAGAGGAACAAAAATACCGTTTTCTCAGACGTATCAGACGAGAAGATAAACAATGGAAATTCAATGCCGCCGATTTAAAAGAACGCGGCTATTGGGACGATTATCAAAAAGCTTATGAAGATGTTTTAAATGAAACATCAACGGCTTATGCGCCTTGGTATGTAATCCCTGCCGACGACAAACCTACCGCACGGTTGATCGTAGCAAAAATCTTACTAGAAGAACTCAAAAAACTAAAAGTGGATTTTCCCAAACTATCCGAAGAAGAAAAACTGAAATTTCAAGACTATAAAAAAACTTTGGAAAATGAATAATTTTTAATATTTCTTGGGTTTATTAAAAATTTTATAATAAATTCCAGTTATATTGAAAATTTCTCAAAAATTAGATAGATTTTAGTTTTTTAGTCTATTAATACACTAATGTAGGACAATTATATTTACTTTTGTTTCAATTATTACACAAAAACAATATTTTATGAAAAAAATTATCTTTATATTATTTACTTTAATCAGTCTTACAGGTTTTTCACAATTTAGTGAAGATTTTGAATCAGGAGTTCCCGGAACCTTAACACAAGTTTATGAATCTTCTTCACATTTAAATTGGCACGCATGTTCTAGTAATGTAGAAACCGGCGGGGTTTCATGTCCGATAAATGGAAATCAATCAGCAGTTTTTTACAACGGTTCTTATACAGCTTATTCTACATCATTAGTTACTCCTAGTCTTGATTTATCAAATGGAAATTATCGGTTGAGTTTTAAACATTCTCAACCCAACTGGGGAGGTGATCAAAATACATTAGAGGTTCTATATTCTACTGACAATGGATCCAATTGGAATTCTTTGGTTAACTATACCAATGATATCCCTCAGGTTTTACAAGAATTTATTGATTTACCCGTTGGGTTATCTGCAACAACACAAATAAAGTTTAAAGCTACCAATCACTACGGGTATGCTATAATATTAGATGATATTAAAATTACCCAAATACAAGACTATGATATAAAATTACAAAGCTTAAATTTGACTGATGTTATGCAACAAGGTAATGTAAATATTGGTGGAGAGGTCAAAAATTTTGGTAATAACGATATCACTTCTTTTGATTTACATTGGACAGTTGATGGAAGTGCTGATACCCATACAGAAACTATAAATATTAATTTAGCTCCTGGAGCTATCTATAGTTTCACTCATTCTACCCCTTGGAATGCAAGTGTTGGAAATCATATTATTAATGTATATATAGATAATTTAAATGGAAATATCACTGACCAGGACCCAAATAATAATTCATTAACAAAAAATATTTTAATTGTTAATGAAGTTTTTCCAAAAAATGTTGTTTATGAAGAAGGTACCGGAACTTGGTGCGGTTGGTGTGTTCGAGGAATAGTCGGACTAAAAAATATGTCACATTACCATCCGGATGGAAGTTGGATTGGCATAGCTGTGCATCATGGTTCATCCTCTACTGCTGATCCTATGCAAACTACTGATGGATATAGTAATTTTGTAGCTTCAAGAGTATCCGGTTTCCCAAGCGGCATTCTAGATAGAAAAAATTCAGAAATAGATCCCGGATATCAAAGCTTGGAAGCAGCTTATCAAAATGAAATTACCAAAACACCACTTGCCAAAGTTAATTTTTCAAACGTCCAATGGAATTCTTCTACACGTGAAATATCTGCCGATGTTTCTGTAACTTTTGCAATGGATTTGACTAATGTTAATTATAAAATCGGTCTTATAATTGTTGAAGATGGTGTAACGGGAACCACTAGTGGATATGCACAACATAATTATTATAGCAATCAATATGATTTGGTAGATTGGGAAGGAATCAATTATAGAAATCTACCCAGCACAATTCCTGCTTCACAGATGGTTTATAATCATGTGGGTAGAGCAGCCGTTGAAGGCGTTAATGGTGTTTCAGGTGTAATTCCATCAAATGTAACATATAATACTCCTTATACCCATACTTTTACATATACTTTACCGGCTGACTATAATGAAAACAATATAAAATTGGTTGGGTTGGCTATTAATGAAAACGGCGAAATAGAAAATGGTAAAGAGGTTGAATTAGATGCTACAAATAGTATTGATGATATTTTAGAAAGATTAAATGTTCATATTTATCCAAATCCCGCTTCAGATTATATATTCATTGATAATGGTAATGATGTAAACTTAAAATTATTCAATATTGCCGGTATAGAAGTTTTATCAACAAAACTTAACAAATCTCATGTAGCGCTTCCGGTAAATAATTTGGACAAAGGAATTTATTTTATACAAATAGCTAAAAAGGACATAACAGCTACTAAAAAAATTATTATAAAATAGAAAAAAATGAAAAAATTAACTTTAATTATTCTATTATTCAGCTGGTTTTTTGGTCAAGCACAATTTACCTTGACCAATCATGAAACCGGACAACAAATAAACGATGGTGATGTCATTACAATAAATACCAATAATTTTACAACTCATGTAATAGCCACCAATACAGACACTCAAAATATTTATCTTGCTATAGATGTTCTTAATGTAACAAATACAAATGGAACTGAAATGGAATTTTGTTTTGGAATCGCTGGTATGGGAAGTTGTCATTTTAAAATGAATATAGGTGATCATTATAGTAGTGGTGGATCAATTGAACCAGGAGCTTCTACTCAAAATACAGATATTGACTTTACCCATCATGATGGAACGGCTCATGATAATGATGGAAACCCACTTAATTTTCCCAGTTATCCAAAAGATTATGTAATAAAAATTTATGCAAGCTATTCAAATGATGGTAGCCAAGTGGGTAATGCCATTACGTTTACTTACCGATATGACCCTAATGCCAATGGTATCAATTCTTTGGATAAAGAACAAATTCAGTTTTTTGTTTCCGGAAAATCCATAAAAATTTCCACCGAAAAATCATTGAGTTTTCATATCTATGATCTAACGGGAAAAGAAGTTTTTTCCGAACAAATCCTTTCGGGAAATCACCAAATTTCGTTGAATGACCTTCACAAAGGGATTTACATAGCTGAGTTCAATACCGGAAATAAGAAAATCTACCGGAAATTTATAATGAAATAATTGCTAACCAAATTTTATAAAAAACACAGGTAATTTTTTGCCTGTGTTTTTTATTGCCTTACATTCATTAACTTTGCAAAAAACAAAAAATGGTCAAACCCAAAAAACATCTCGGACAACATTTTTTAAAAGACCTGAATATTGCCGAAA
>JALSTJ010000425.1 GCA_026983815.1 Flavobacteriales bacterium | reverse complement strand
TTTTCATTTTATAAAGCTTTTGAGAAAGTTTTATGATTATTTTTCATATTCGGATCAAAAGCGGCGGCAATAATGCGCATAAAAAATTGTCCTTTGGGGGTCAATTGATAAGAATGATGTTTCATTTTAATAAAACCTTCTTGCTGGTATGTTTTCAATGCTTGTTTGTTTACTTGTGAAATCTTGTAAATTTCTTCTACTTTTTTATTGAATTTTTGTGCTATTTTGTCGAGATTGACTTCTAAATTACACATAATTTCTTCGATGATTTGTCTGATAATTTTTTCATTTTCATTGACTTGATAATATTTTTCAATGGCAAACTTGCCTTGATTGATTTTTTCTGTATATTTTTTCAAATCTTTGGTGTTTTGCAAATAGGCATTTTCCATTTGACTAATGCCGCTAACGCCCAAAGCATATACTTGTCCTGTTGTTTCCAAGGTACAATAACCCTGAAAATTTCTGTGAAGTTTTTTGGTTTTTAATGCAATACTTAATTCATCTTTGGGTTTGGCAAAATGATCCAAACCTATGATTTGATAGTCATTTTTAGAAAGCAATTCATAGGCAGTTTTAAACAATATTAATTTTTCTTCGGCAGTTGGCAATCCGTATTTTTCCAAGGATTTTTGTTGTTTTTTTATCCAAGGGACATGCGCATAAGAAAATACAGCTAATCTGTTTGGTTGTAGCGTAAGAGCTTTTCTCATTGTTTTTTCATAGGTTTCCAAAGTTTGAAAAGGAAGCCCATAAATAAAATCCAAATTCAAAGAGACTTCTGGAAATGATTGTATATAGGATACTATTTCTTCAATGGGGTATAGAGGTTTTTGTCGATGAACGGTATCCAAAACTTTTTCGGAAAAATCTTGCACTCCAAAACTCAAACGATTGAATTTCATTTGAACGAGCTCATCTATATATTCTTGGGTAAGATGTGCCGGATGACATTCCATAGCAATTTCGGGTCTATTGATAAATTCAAAGGATTTGTTTACTGCATTCATGATTTTTTTAATGTCATCAATTGGAAGGTAATTTGGCGTTCCTCCTCCCCAGTGAATTTGTGAGATTTTTCTATTCTTATCCAAATATTTTGACAGCAATTCAATTTCCTTAATCAAAGTATTTACATAAGTAGAAATGGTATCTCGGTTATGTGTGATATGAGTATTACAACCACAATATAAACATAATTGCGCACAAAAAGGAATGTGTATATATAATGATATGTTATGCGGAAGATCTTTATTTGAATCAACAATCATTTGAGCCCCATCAAACTCCTTATCGGTTTCACGAAAAAAATTAGCCGGAGGATAACTGGTATAACGTGGTGTCGGGATATTATATTTTTCAAAAAGTTCAATTTCAAATTTCATATTTCAAAGTTTTTTTATATAAATATGGGATAAGTATTAGTGATATAATTGCCAAACAAAATTCCAATATAAAGAGTCTGCCATAACCCAGTGAATGAGCAATTTTTCCACTGGATACTGCCATAATCAAGCTACCGATATGTGCCAAAACAATTTGTAAAGTAAAATCGGTTCCGGCTTTTCCTTTACGAATTCTATCCATGATAAAAGTGTAAATGAAAACAGTCATCATGCTGTAAATTCCCCAAACGAGGAGAATGCCTATTTGTAAGAAAATATAAGTATGGAAATAAGTTTTTATCAGATAAAAATATAGCGTGTTGATGGTAGCTAAAATTAAAATCAGTTTTAAACTTTTGGATAAACCGATTTTTTTAATAATTCTCCCGGTGATCAAAGCCATAAAAAAACCTGATAAAGGACCATATAAACCTGAAAAAATTCCAATTTGCTGGATAGAATAATTCATATCTACCATCCAAGGTTTCAGCATAGACAAAATGCCGATAATACTCCAATAAAAAGTCAACAAAATAAGAATGCGATAGAAAATTTTAGGTTGTTTAAAAAAAAGAATTAAATCTATTAACTGAACATGTTCCTTTATTGAAATTTTTTGCTTTTCGGGTTGATATTTCTTAAGAGGAATCAGAGCCAAAAGAACGAAAATCCCTAAAGCTAAAATTAATATTTTCCAACCCATATAATCATAAATAATCAAAAGTACTCCACTTCCAATTAAAGCTCCCAAAAAGTTACCGGCAGTTTGAACACTGCTTCCCAAACTTCTTTCTTTTTTTAATAAAATGTAATAAGCAAATGCGTCAGTAGCAATATCTTGTGTAGCAGAAGCAGTAAAAGCAACTACCAGAAAAATAATAATCAAACCAAAATGAGTTTGCAAATTCAAAAAAGCTATACTAAAGATGATAATCGCATAAAATATTTCCGAACGGATAATCCATTTTTTATAATCTCTCAAATTTTGTGAATGCGCATCTACATGAGGAGCCCACAAAAATTTAAGTATCCATGGGATTTTTACCAATTGCAAAAGGCCAATACTGGTCAAACTAAATCCGTTTTCTCTTAAGATTACCGGTAAAACTGTTGAAAAAAAGCTCATAGGTATAGATTGAGCCAAATATAAACTTAGCAGACTACCGTATTTTAAATTGAAATAACTTGATTCTTTGCGATTCATTTTAAAAATTCAATGCAAAAGAGCTTTGCTCTTTTGCATAATTGAATAATTTTTTTTGATAGTTTAAAAAAGATTAGCTTTTAGATATATACCGAAATTTATGGGTTGCGCTTTTTCGGCATAAGCTTTATGCAAGGTTGAAATCGTAAAATAATATCGGTTATAGTGAACATTGGTTAAATTTTTACCCCAAAATCCTATGTCAAATCTTTTTAGTTTGAAATTGACTTGTGCCTGAACCAATCCGTATGGTTTTTGATAATCGGTATTAGCAGCTTCCCAGTAATATTTTCCTATGCCTTTGTAATCTATATGAAACAAAATATATTTAATTAGGTTGTGATGTAGTTTCCATTTATAATTTCCCAGAACTGCCAAAGTATATTCAGGAACCAAGGGCAATTGATTATGGCTATAATCTTTGGTTTCATTGTATTTATAATTGATAAAATGTGCATCGGTATATCCAAAACTCAATCCCAAGTCTATATTTGGTTTTATTTGATATTTAGATTCCCATTCTACACCTTTACTAATGGATTTCCCTGCATTTTTGATCATGATTCCTCTGCCACTGGGAACCGATTGAACTACTTGTTGATGCTCCCAATCAATATAAAAAATGCTGAAATTGCTCAAAAATTTATTATTTCGACTGATAAATTTCATTCCGGTTTCATAGTTTAAACTATATTCCGGTTTAAAGCTTTCATCTTCCGGACGTTCAATCGTAGCATTAAACCCTCCTGCTTTATATCCTTTGGAAATGCTAGCATATAAGCTTAGGTTATTTTCGGGAAAATAAGATAAACTGAATTTTGGCAAAATCTGATTAAAATCCAAAGAATGATCAAAATCATCTTTATGGATCTTGTTTCCACCGGCTAGCAAATCATAATTATATAATAAATTGGAATTTTCCAAATCATATCTTAAGCCTGCGGAAATTACAAATTGATGAAAACGATAATTTCCTTGACCAAATAGGGCATATCCTTGAATTTTTTGATGATAATTTTTTAGAATATGCATTTTTCCATGACCTGTATTTATTGAAAAATCTACATCTTTTAACAGATTTCTTTGAAAACCAAACAGTCCTCCAATCCATTGAAATTTTGAATTGTTGTGGGTTTTAATATTTATTTCTTCCACAAATGCATCATGATTTCTTTGCATTTCTACTACATAAATATCTTGAGGTGTAAAATCCTGATCTATTAAATAGGTATCTTTCAATTTTTGATAACTTCCCGAAAAATTTATCGAATAGTTTTTAAGTTTATAGTTTATATTTAAACCTGTAGCCCCAAAATCCCTATCATATTTACTGGGTTCATTATAGTTTATATCAGCTATACTTTGTGTAGTAGAGTCATAAATTCCGTAGGCAAAACCCGGTTGATAATTCTTTTCATAATTCATCAAAATTTTGGCTGATAATTTTTCATTAAAATCAGTTTTGAATTTGATTCTTCCACCATAAGTTTTTATTTCATCAGCTTTTTTATTATCAAATAAATTATTAAAATATCCTTGGTTATACTTATAAAAACCATCAATAATAACTCCTGATTTTTTTCCTATGGGTTGATTCAAACTTGCCCAAGTTTTGTATTGATTATAAGTCCCCAAATCCAATTTTATTTTAGCTTTTTGTATAGATACAGGGTCAGGAGTGTAAATTTTGAGCAATCCACCCATGGTATTTCTACCATACAAGGTTCCTTGAGGTCCTCTTAAAAATTCAAGTTTTTTAATATTGGCAAATTCAAAGTTTATAGTTCCACTATCAAAATAAGGAATATCATCAACATAGATTCCTACAGAGGGTTCCCCTTTACTTACCCCAACTCCTCTAACATAAATATCCGTATTGAGACGAGTTCCATGCTCAGGGATGAATACATTGGGAATGTAAGCATTGATCCCGGTAATATCATCTGCTTTGAGAATTTCTATTTCTTTAGCTGAAACAGCACTAGCAGAAATAGGTATTTTTTGTATTTTCTGATTATGTTTTTTTACATCGATGACCACTTGATGCATCGCTATAGTATCTTTTGGTTTTTTTTGAGCTATTGTCAAAAATGGCAACCAAATTGAAATTGTAATAAGAAACTTTTTCATCTTCTATTTTTTTTGAAGCAAAAATAAAGGGCTTGAAAATGAAAAAATATCGAAAAAAGAATTTTTAATATCGCTTGAAAAATTTTAAAAATAAACAAGCCATTGCTCGAAATATACAATGGCTTGTTCAAAAACAAACAACAAATTATGAAGTAGAAAGAATATGAAATTTTAGGATTAAGAACAAATCTCTTTCTATTTTCAATACAAATAAAAAGATAATTTATCAATGAAAAAATACTTATTCGATTAAAAAGCACTTTCATTCGTGAAACTTAGTGTTTTTTCCGATGAATGATATTTTGGTATAATAATTGACAGAGGTTATATAAAAAAATAATTATATTTGCAACGCATGATAGTAGAAATTTTCAAATCAAAAATTCATCGGGTAAAAGTTACGGGTGCCGAGTTGAACTATATCGGTAGTATTACCATTGATGCCGATTTGGTGGAAGCTGCCAATATGATTGAAGGAGAAAAGGTGCAAATTGTCAATGTAAATAACGGGGAACGTATTGAAACCTATATAATCAAAGGTAAAAGAGGAAGTGGAGAAATTACGCTGAACGGTCCTGCTGCCCGTCGTGTGCAAAAAGGAGATATTATCATTATTATTTCCTATACTTGGATGGAAATGGAAGAAGCCAAAAAATTCAAACCTACTATTATTTTCCCGGATACCGAAACCAACAAACTAAAATAGTTTCTTTTGAAAAAGACATTTCAAGTCATCATATCATTACTTATTGGTGCAGGTATTTTATATTGGTATCTATCGGGTTTTACATCGGAAGAACTTTTGGAAATTTGGAAAAATATCAAAAATGTTGAAATTAAATGGCTTATTTTATCTTTGATAATGGGATTATTGAGTCATATCATCAGAGCTTATCGTTGGAGTTATCTTTTGGAAACCTTGAATTATCATCCCCGCAAAACGAATTTGGTTTTAACCGTCGGACTTTCTTATTTATTAAATTTGGTAGTGCCGAGAGCCGGCGAAGTCGGGAGAGCGGCAGCACTATCAAAATACGAAAAAGGCATTTCTTTTGATAAAGCTTTCGGGACAATAGTTGCCGAAAGAGTCGCCGATATAATTTTTCTTTTATTGTTTATATTGCTGGCTTTACTTCTTCAATTTGATTTTATTTATCAATTGATAGAACCGAAATTACCTAAAAGTCCTTTATTATTGATATCGGAAATTGTTTTATTTCTTTTGATTTTCTATTGGATTTTTAAAGCTTTCGGACGTTCTCATCATCCTATGATTTTAAAAATAAGGGGTTTTATTGCCGGATTGCTTCACGGAATGAGTAGTATTTTGAAGTTGCCGAATAAATGGTGGTTTATCATACAGACCTTAATCATTTGGTTATTATATTTGGGAATGTTTTGGGTGGTTATGCCCGCTTTTCCCGAGATGAAACATTTGGGTTTTGAAGCGGTTATTGTCGGTTTTATTGCGGGAAGTTTGGCAATGGTTATTTCCAACGGAGGATTTGGTGTGTATCCGGTTTTTGTTGCCGCCGCACTTTCATTGTATGGAGTAAACAAAGCTACCGGAACGGCTTTCAGTCTTTTGATGTGGACGGCACAAACTTTATTGGTAATTATTTTCGGACTGATTTGTTTGGTTCTATTGCCGATAGTCAATAAAAAACCCGGCGTTTAACCGGGCTTTAATTTATTTTTTTTCTAAAAACTTTATATCCCAAATTCCTCTGAGTTCACCTTCTTTGAAATTGATGGCTTGATCGTTCGGGTATTTTTGCTTAATTACTTTATATATTTCAGGATTTATATCTTTTTCCAATTGTCCGTGACATTTCAAGCATTCGTGTTTTATCTTGATAGGACCATAAAAATGCACAAATCCATCTTTGTCTTTTTTTACAACGGGTTTCAAAGCTTGACCTTGTTCTTGTGCTTGTAAAAAAGTGTTGATAATTTCTTTTTCATCCGCATCGGGAGCATTTTTTTCATTTCTCAATTTATGAGAAGTTCTCTTGATGACTACATTATTTATCTGTGCCATACTGTCGGTAAGTTGCATAGCTCTTTGGTTACAAAACCCGACAACGGCAGGCAATCCTTGTGTAGAGGCAATTTTTTGAATATGTCCTTTAAATACCTTAAAGGTTGCCATAGCTATTTCTTTACCTTTTTTCTTATAGGCGTTTTTATCAAAAGATGGTTTTGATACTTCTTTTTTTTCCTTTTGAACGGGTGATTTTTCTTTTGTTTCATTACAAGCTACGAAAAAGCTTGTCAATAACAATCC
>JALSTJ010000424.1 GCA_026983815.1 Flavobacteriales bacterium | reverse complement strand
AAAAAAAGATTTGAAAAAAATACAAAACGAACTATTTAATCTGGGAGCTTTTTTAGCTTTGGATCCCGACAAAGAAAAATTAGCCAATGGAAAAGAAAGGTTAGATATAGATCCAATCGATGAAAATTCCATCCGATTTTTGGAAGAAAAAATCGACCGAATGAATGAAGTGTTGCCACCTATGACAAATTTTGTTTTGCCAGGTGGTCACGAAACGGTCTCAATCTGCCATATTTGCAGGACAATAGCACGCAGAGCCGAAAGAAAAACCACATTAATCAATGAAACGGAACCTTTAAATCCACTTTTGATAAAATATCTCAATCGTTTGTCGGATTATCTATTCGTATTGGCACGAAAATTGAGTATGGATTTGAAAATTGAAGAAACTATTTGGCAAGCGAAAAAAAATTAGGTTTTTAAAAAATTTATATTATTTTTGCAAACCAAAAAATATTTTAACATTTATTAAAATTAATCATTATGTACTGGACATTAGAATTAGCTTCTTATTTAAGTGATGCCCCTTGGCCGGCAACTAAGGACGAACTGATAGATTATGCTATCAGAACAGGAGCGCCCTTGGAAGTTGTTGAAAATTTACAGGAAATCGAAGAAGAAGAAGAAATTTTTGAATCCATACAGGACATTTGGCCTGATTATCCTACCGAAGAGGACTTTTTCTGGAACGAAGATGAATATTAAACACCACAAGCCCTCATAACAGGGCTTTTTTTTTACCTATTATTAAAAGAATATTGTCTATTTTTGTATTGAAGGAATCAGTCTCGAATGAAAAAGGAAACTTTTATAAAAATTTATGGAGCAAGAGAACATAATCTTAAAAATATTGATGTTCAAATTCCCCAAAAAAAATTAACCGTCATTACCGGTTTAAGCGGAAGCGGCAAATCCTCCTTGGCTTTTGATACCATTTATGCCGAAGGACAACGGCGTTTTATCGAAACTTTTTCGGCTTATGCCAGACAATTTCTCGGCGGTTTAAATCGCCCCGATGTAGATAAAATAGATGGACTTTCCCCTGTAATTTCCATCGAACAAAAAACCACTAACAAAAATCCGCGTTCTACCGTAGGAACTGTTACCGAAATATACGATTTCCTCCGATTGCTTTTTGCAAAAATCGGTGAAGCTTATTCCTATAATACCGGCGAAAAAATGGTAAGCTATCATGAAAAGGAAATCATCAATATAATTTTTAATGATTACTTGGATAAAGATATCAGCATTCTGGCGCCGGTAGTAAAATCTAGGAAAGGTCATTATAAAGAACTTTTTAAAAAAATTGCCGCCAAAGGATATCTAAAAGTGCGAGTAGATGGTAAAATAATTCCCATTGAAAAAAATATGCAATTGGAACGATATCAAACCCACGATATTGAAATAATCATAGACCGATTGAACATAAAAGAAACTTCTAAAAAAAGATTAACTCAAAGTATTGAAAGTGCCTTGTTTCAAGGAAAAGATATGTTGATGATCTTGGATGAAGCTACCGGACAAATCCGATATTTCAGTAAAAATTTGATGTGTCCTTCTACCGGAATTGCTTATCCCATACCCGAACCTAATACATTTTCTTTCAATTCACCCAAAGGAGCTTGTGAACATTGCAAAGGGTTGGGAAAAATAACCGAAGTAGATTTAAACAAATTAATTCCAAATCCCGATATTCCTATAAGCAAAGGAGGTATAACCGCAATTAATCCCGATAAAAAATCCTGGATTTATCAACAATTGGAAATAATTGCCAAAAGATATAAATTTTCTTTAAATGACCCCATAAAATCCATTCCGGAACAAGCCATACAAGTTATTCTATATGGTACGGATGAACATTTTGAAATTGTCTCAAAAGATATAGGTGTTACGCAAAGTTATCATTTAAAGTTTGACGGAATTGTGAATTTTATACAAAATCAGTATGAAAATTCCGGAAGTAAATCCATTAAACGCTGGGCAAAATCGTTTATGTCCGAAAATACTTGTCCGGTTTGTGAAGGAACTCGTTTAAAGAAAGAAGCAAGATATTTCAAAATAAACGGTAAAAGTATTTCCGATTTGGCAGAAATGGAAATTGATGAACTAAAAAAATGGTTTGAAAACATTGAGAAAAAATTAAATCCTAAACAAAAACAAATAGCATCGGAACTCATCAAAGAAATAAGAAATCGAATAGGTTTCTTAACGGATGTAGGTTTAGGTTATTTGACCCTCAACAGAGCTTCCAAATCTTTGTCGGGAGGTGAAAGTCAACGCATTCGTTTGGCATCGCAAATCGGAGCGCAGTTGGTCAATGTTTTGTATGTATTGGACGAACCGAGCATTGGTCTACATCAACGGGATAATGAACGTTTAATAGGCTCTTTAATCAATTTAAGAGATATCGGAAATTCGGTAATTGTTGTAGAACACGATAGGGAAATTATGGAAAAAGCCGACCATATTATCGATATGGGTCCCGAAGCCGGAAAAAAAGGCGGAGCAATAGTTGCCCAAGGAAATTATAATGAAATTTTACAAAAAAAATCGCTTACTGCACAATATTTATCCGGAAAAAAATCTATTGAAATTCCGACAAACAGACGAAAAGGAAACGGTAAATTTATCCTATTAAAAGGAGCGCAAGGCAATAATCTTAAAAATGTAGAATTAAAAATTCCATTGGGTACATTGATATTGGTTACAGGAGTTTCCGGTAGTGGAAAATCAAGTTTGATAAATGAAACTTTATATCCGATTCTAAATAAACATATATACAGAGGTGTAAAGGACGCCCTACCCTACGATAAAATTGAAGGAATAGAAAATATTGATAAAATAATCGATATTGACCAAAGCCCTATCGGAAGAAGTTCACGTTCCAATCCTGCAACCTATACGGGAGTTTTTCAAGAAATCAGGAATTTATTTGCACAAACTCCCGAAGCACAAATCAGAGGATACAAACCCGGAAGATTTTCATTTAATGTCAAAGAAGGACGTTGTCCTGTTTGTGAAGGTGCGGGCATAAGAACCATAGAGATGAATTTACTCCCCGACCTGCAAATTACTTGTGAAACTTGTGGAGGAAAGCGTTTTGATCGTGAAACATTGGAAGTGCGTTACAAAGGAAAATCCATTTCGGATGTATTGGATATGACAGTCAATGAAGCGGTAAAATTTTTTAAACCCATACCCAAAATTTATAGAAAAATAAAAACTTTGCAAGATGTAGGACTGGGATACATTACATTGGGACAAGCCTCTCCTACACTATCCGGCGGAGAAGCTCAACGCATTAAATTGGCAACAGAGCTTTCTAAAAAAGATACCGGAAAAACCTTATATATTTTGGACGAACCTACCACCGGTTTACATTTTGAAGATATTAGAATTCTGATGGAAGTCTTAAATAAATTGGTAGATAAGGGAAATACCGTATTAATCATTGAACACAATATGGATGTCATCAAACAAGCCGATTATATTATCGATTTGGGACCGGAAGGTGGACAAAAAGGTGGACAAATAATTTTTGAAGGGACTCCCGAAGAAATCATAAAAAATAAAAATTCTCTAACGGGTAAATTCTTGAAAAAGGAATTGAAAAAATAGAATTAATTAAAAATTCCAAAATAAATACCTGTGAAACTACGTTTTTATTTCTAAAAAATATTTTATATTTGCAAGGAACTTAAATTATAAAACATGGGAAACGCTATTCTTTACATCATTTTATTATTAATTATTGGTTTTATTGTGGCATATCTTATTTTAAAATATGTTCCGTTAAAGTTTAAACCGATTCTAAATCTGATTTTTTTGGCTTTGGCAATATTTTTTAGTTATAATATTTACAATTCCATATATGAACCTGTAAAATTTAACAAAACCAAAATAAGACGTTACAAAAAAATTATCAATAAACTGAAAGACATCCGTAATGCCGAAATCGCTCACCGAGATGTTACCGGAGATTATACCGGAAATTTTGACAGTTTAATCAAATTTATTGACACTGCAAAATTCGTTATAACAGAACAAAGAGATTCCAGCTATAAATATTATGATAAAGCTTATAAAATTGACAGAGAAAAAGATACAATAATTATCGATACTCTGGGATATGCTTCTGTAAAGGATTCTTTGTTTAAAAATGATAATCGTTACAAAGAGATGATGTGGGTACCTATCCCCGGAAAAGAAAAACAGGTAAAATTTGAATTAAAACATAGTTATGTTACCAAGAGTAATGTAAAAGTTCCCGTATTCATGGCTCGTGTTGATAAAGGTTTGGTATTATATGACCAAAATCCCGATTTAGTTGCACAAGAAAAAACTATCAAAAGTACGAAAGAAATCAACGGACCTTATATTCAAGTGGGTTCTTTGGATGAAGTTACCGACAGCGGAAACTGGCCCAAATTGTATGATATAAAAGATGAATAATAATCTCATAAAAGATTCTAGAAATTTGTCCATACTGGTTTCCCGGTATGGACTTTCTTTTCTTTTAAAAGATAAGAAACAAACCGGAACTAAATTCTTTGAATATTTCTTTGAAAAAACCAATCCTTTTGAAATTGAAAATAATTTTAAACAAATTCTAAAAGAAAGACCGGTTCTTACTCATACATTTGAGCAAGTAGAAATTATTCATCACAATCATCTTAACACTTTGGTTCCCAAAGAATTTTTTAATCCGAATTATCCCGAAAAATTTTTAAAATTCAATAATAAAATTTTAGATTTTGATAAAGCCCATTTCGACGAAATCGCCATTCATCAAATAAATAATGTCTATATTCCCTTCAGTAATATTAACAATTTACTGCTGGATTATAATGAAGAGGTGAATTTTTTTCATTCTTCTACCCGTTTGATTAATAAAATTGACCGATTTAGAGAAAACAAAGAGGTTTTATCCCTTTATGATGTATATCTCAATATATTTCATCGGGATTTTCAACTTTTGATTTATAAAAATGAAGAAATTATTTATTTCAACAGTTTTGATTTTTCTACCAATGATGATTTTCTTTATTTTTTCTTTTTCGTTTTGGAAACACTTAAAATTCCCAATAAACCCACCGATTTTCAAATTTGTGGCGTCAATGATAAATTTGCCGTAATGAAAGATCTCAATGATTTTGTAGAAAAATGGAAATTCTTACCTATTGAAAATCCCGGAACTCTAAATAATTTTATTCCATAAAATATGCGAATAATCTCGGGAAAATATAAAGGAAGAAGAATTACAGCTCCCAAAAATTTGCCTATTCGTCCAACTACCGACAGAGCAAAAGAAGCTTTATTCAATATTTTACGTAACCAATATCATTTCCCCCAACTCAAAGTTTTGGATTTATTTACCGGAAGCGGTGGAATTGCTTATGAATTTGCATCCAGAGGAAGTAAAGATATACAAGCGGTTGATAAAAATTTTCCCGTAATAAAATTTGTCAAAAAAATCAGTAACGAATTTGATTTTCCAATTAAAGTTATAAAATATGATGTTGCACGATTTTTAGATAAAACCACCGACCGATACGATATCATTTTTGCCGACCCGCCTTATGATTTTTCAGTAGAAGAATTAACATTAATAATCGATAAGGTTTTTGAAAGAAATCTGCTTAAAACGGACGGACAATTGATTTTGGAACATATTGACAGACTGGATTTTTCCAATCATCCGCATTTCAAAGAAACAAGAGTTTACGGATTGAGCAAATTCAGTTTTTTTGAATAATTTTATGATTTTATTTCATCAAATCGTTTAACTTTGTAAAAAATTTTAAAATCGAAATGGATAATATAAAAATATATATTGATGATATTTCAAAAATTGTGGAAGGAATAGGTGTTGCCGTTATCTTTTTTGGGATTATTTACTCAATACTTATATTTTTTATCAACAAAAAAATCACAAATCCTTATATTCTTCTTCGGCAAAATTTAGGAAAATCAATTTTATTAGGTTTGGAAATATTAATAGCAGCTGATATTATGGCTACGGTAATTACAGACCCCACCTTGGAATCGGTAACAGTTTTAGCTGTAATTGTTTTAATCAGAACAATTATGAGTTTATCCTTAGAAGTTGAATTATATGGAAAATTCCCTTGGCAGAAAAAATGAAGAATCCATCTCAAACCAAAGAAATCCAACTCAAACTAACGCTGGAAATGACTTATCTTTCCAACGAAAGGTCGATTCTTGCATATTTGAGAACATTTATTGTTTTTATTAGTACCGGTATTGCTATCTTAAATATCGAAAAATTTAAAAACTATACCATCTGGGGATATTTAACCATTATTGTGGGAATACTTATCTTGATAATTGGGATTTTCAGGTTTATCTATGTAAATAAAACAATTATCAATATTGTTAAGAAAGATATTTCTTTAATTAAATAATAAAAGTTCAATTTAAAAAAAAATTTTTATTATGAATTATTGAATATGAATACATTACCTAAATATTTATAAGGAATTCAATATCCTAATTGCCTCATCAATTGATTTTGTATTTTCAAATTTTAAATATGTCTTTTTTGTATCATTAATGTTTTTTTCAACAATTTGGCAACAAGACGGATGGTGTTGTATAAATTGCAATATTTTTTGAAAAACTTCACTATCAAAATATGATGATGAAGCATCGGAAACAAAAAAAGCCAACATTTTTCCTTTTTTTATAACCAACTTTTCAAATCCCAATCGCTCTGCCAACCATTTCAAACGAACACTTTTTAGTAAATTTTCAGTTTCGAGTGGAATTTTTCCAAATCTATCAGTCAGTTTGTTTTTAAAAATTTCCAGTTCCTCTTCATTGGATATTTCGGACAATTCCTTATATAATTTTAATCTTTCACTAGCCGCCTCAATAAAATCAGTTGGGAACATAATTTCAAAATCGGTATCCAATTGGGTTTCCACCTTAAATGTTTCTTTGGGTTTATCTTTAAAAAAGTCTTTAAACTCGTTTGCTTCCAATTCTTTGATCGCTTCTTTTAATATTTTTTGATACGTATCAAAGCCCATATCATTGATAAACCCGCTTTGGTCGGCACCCAACAAATCTCCTGCCCCTCTGATTTCCAAATCTTTCATTGCTATCTGAAAACCGCTTCCCAATTCCGTATAAGTT
>JALSTJ010000423.1 GCA_026983815.1 Flavobacteriales bacterium | reverse complement strand
AAACTATTATAGTATCTTTGCTCTCATTCTAAAAAAGTGGAATAATTATGGCAACCTATAAAAAAAGAGGAACAAAAAAGAAAAAAACCAATAAAGATGATCTTTCTTATTTAGCCAAAGAATCTACAACAGCTGAAGTTTTTACTTCATTGGATGAAGGAGCTAATAAAATTGAAAAATTCCTTGAACAAAATCAAAAATGGATTTTTAGTGGTTTATTGGCAATCATTGTATTAATAGCTGGATATATGTGGTATGACAGCAATGTCATTCAACCCAAAGAACAGAAAGCCATTGACGAAATGGTTACCGCACAAAAATATTTTGATCAAGCAATAAATGATGTCGATGAAAAGCAAATGAAAGAAGATTTTGACAAAGCACTTAATGGAGCTGACGGAAAATATGGTTTTAAACAAATTGAAAGTAAATTCGATGGTACAAAAGCCGGAAATTTAGCTCATTACTATTTGGGAACTATTTATTTTAAACAAGGAGATTACAAACAAGCCGTTTCAGAATTATCCAAATTCAATGCTGATGATGATGTGCTACAACCCGCCGCTTACGGAATGATTGGCGATGCTTTTATGCAATTGGAACAACCTAAAGACGCATTGCAATACTATGAAAAAGCAGCAAATTTTGCTAAAAATCAATTTACAACACCCAGATATTTACTTAAAGCTGGACAAACTGCTTTAACCTTAGGTAATAAAGATAAAGCCAAAAAGTATTTTAATCAAATTAAAGAAGACTATCCGAGTTCAACCGAAGCCAGAAATATTGATGTTTTTTTGGCAGAAGCTTCTCACTAAGAAATTAAAAAAGCTAAAAAAAACTGCTTATATTTGCATATAGGCAGTTTTTTTATGTCATTTTTTCTTGAAAATTCTGATAGGTATTATTATTGAAATAATTTTCAAGCATACCAAAAATTAAAATATATGTTATCTTCATTTTTCAAACAAAATAAAAATAAGAAATTTGGCTATACCCCACGGTATTATGACGAGCGAAAAGAACGACTGGAAAACCTAAAAAAACAATATGGCGATAATTCCAGAGATTCTTTGGAAATGCGGATGCGTGGAAAAATCCGTCGTCATCAAAATACCAAAATTCCCGGGATTTTTTCCAATGCCACTTTACGAACTTTTGCCATATTAGGCATCTTGGTTCTTGTAGTTTATTATATCCTTAAAAAAATAAATTTTGACTTTTAATGGGAAATTCCGTAATCAAATTATTACCCGAACATATTGCCAACCAAATTGCTGCCGGTGAAGTGGTGCAACGACCGGCTTCCGTTGTAAAAGAATTAATGGAAAATGCTTTGGATGCAGGCGCTACCGGAATCAAAGTTTTAATTAAAGACGGTGGAAAAACATTGATACAAGTCATAGATAACGGTAGCGGAATGAACGAAACCGATGCACGAATGAGTTTGGAAAGACACGCCACCAGTAAAATTTCCAAAGCCGATGATTTGTTTGCCATTC
>JALSTJ010000422.1 GCA_026983815.1 Flavobacteriales bacterium | reverse complement strand
TTACAAATAGGTGTCGTTGAATATGATTGAGGATGCTATTTTTATTGTTGATATTCTTTTATTGCATGACAAAACAACATGATAAAGAGATATTGTTAACACCTAAAAGTAGAAATTTCATATATAAAATGAATAATCAAAAATTTTATTTATATATGAAATCAATGTTGGTATAAGATTTGATTTGTTCTACACAAAATCTTATTTTTACAAAAATTTTTTAAATTATGAATTTAGAAAAAGCAATCAAAGATTTGCTCGAAAAAGGTTTTTTAGACTTGCCGATTGATAAAAATATCAATCTTATTGACGAAATCAATCGTTTACGAAAAGAAAAAAATGCGGTGATACTTGCTCATTATTATCAAGTTCCCGAAATACAAGATATAGCCGATTTTGTTGGCGATAGTTTGGGGCTGGCTCAACAAGCGGCAAAAACCAAAGCCGATGTTATTTTGTTTGCCGGCGTTCATTTTATGGCTGAAACCGCTAAAATTTTAAACCCCGACAAAAAAGTTCTACTACCGGATTTATTAGCCGGATGTTCATTGGCTGAATCAGCTCCCAAAGATAAATTCGAAGCCTTTAAAAAACAACACCCCAATCACGTAGTGGTGTCTTATGTGAATACTTCGGCGGAAATCAAGGCGCTGACCGATATTGTTTGCACTTCGTCAAATGCCGAAAAAATTATCAATTCCATTCCCAAAGACAAAGAAATTATCTTTGCTCCCGATAGGAATCTCGGCGCTTATCTCATCAAAAAAACCGGACGTGATATGTTGCTTTGGGATGGTGCTTGCGAAGTTCACGAAGAGTTTTCGTTGGAAAAAATCAAAGCTTTACAAAAAGAATATCCCAATGCCAAACTCATCGCTCACCCCGAATCCAGAGATTATATCCTTGATATTGCCGATTTTATCGGTTCGACATCCGGATTGCTAAAATATGTTCAAAATAGCGACGCTACCGAATTTATTGTAGCTACCGAATCGGGTATTTTGCATAAAATGGCAAAAATTGCTCCCGACAAAACTTTGATTCCCGCACCGCCAATGGATGACGACAATTCTTGTGCCTGCACCGAATGTCCGTATATGAAACGTAATACTTTGGAAAAAATTTATCTCGCTTTGAAATACGAAAAACCCGAAGTAACCGTAGAAAAAGAATTGGCAAAAAAAGCACTCGTTTCCATTGAACGTATGCTTGAACTCTCTTAAATATTTTATAAAAAATGGCAAAATATAAAAGCGACTTTTTAGTCATAGGTTCAGGAATTGCAGGATTGTCTTTTGCACTTAAAATAGCCAAGCAATTTCCCGATAAATCAGTTAATATTATTACCAAAGGCACCAAAGAAGAATCCAATACCAAATATGCCCAAGGCGGTATCGCCACCGTTTACGATTTAACAACGGATTCCTACGAAGAACACATACGCGATACCTTGATTGCCGGTGCCGGACACTGCGATAAAGAGGTTGTGGAAATGGTTATCAA
>JALSTJ010000421.1 GCA_026983815.1 Flavobacteriales bacterium | reverse complement strand
AATTCATCTTCCACTCTGTCAAACTCATCAAAATTTTTTAACTGACTAATCATATATGTGCCAATATCAGGCACGTTTATTGCATTACGTTTGGCGGCTTCAAAAATTTCTTTGGGCGATTGAAAATTACGTAATAATTTTTTAGCGGAAATATCACCTATTCCGGGAACTTTTTGAAGCGCTAACCAATAAAAAATATCCTCGCGATTCATTAAAAAAAATTGATTAATTTTAAATTTTTAAAGTTAAAAAAATATTTAAAACAAAATTTTCAAAAATATGAAGAAGTTTTTATTGATTTTCACCGCATTATTATTCACAACTACAATACAAGCACAAAATCCTTATTTTGAAATCAGTAAACAGATAGAAATTTATAATGAAGCATTGAAAAAACTAAGCACCAATTATATCGATGAAATCAATTTCGGCGATATTATGCAAAAAAACACAAAAAAAATGCTCAACTCCTTGGATAGGTTTACTACTTTTTATGATGAACAAGGGATTTTGGATCAACGGATGCGGCAAGAAGGACATTTCGGCGGATTGGGTATCGCGGTAAAAACCACCGATTCGTTGATTGTAATTACAAGAGTTTTTAAAAATACTCCGGCACAAAAACAAGGTCTGCTCGCGGGAGATAAAATCATAGCTATCGAAGGAAAGAGCGTAAAAGAACTGGGTAAGAAAACCGCTAATCAAATGTTACGCGGCGCCAAAGGTTCCAAAGTTCAACTGAAAATTATGCGCAACGGAAAAGAAATTTCCAAAGAAATTGAACGAGACGATATCGCATTGGATGCCGTTACTGCTACCGGAATGGTTGGAGATATCGGATATATAAGGTTTGTAAAATTCAATCAAAAAGCCTCATCCCAAGTAAAAAAAGCCCTGTTGGATTTAAAAAGTAAAGGAACAAAAAAAATAATTATAGATGCCAGGGGAAATCCCGGTGGTTTTCTGAATGAAGTTATTAAAATTGTCAATTTTTTTATTCCCAAAGGAAAAGTTGTGGTAACCACCAAAGGACGTTTTGAAAAATTCAACAAAACTTATAAAACCAAAAATGAACCAGTCGATGAAAATATACCTTTGGTGATTTTGGTAAACAGTCATTCGGCTTCGGCAGCAGAGATTTTGTCGGGTAGTCTGCAAGATTATGATCGTGCTGTAATCGTAGGAGATACCACTTACGGAAAAGGTCTGGTGCAAAGAACTTATAAGCTGAAATACGGCACTTATATGAAGCAAACCATATCAAAATATTTTATTCCTTCGGGACGATTGATACAAAAAATCGATTATTGGCACCGCGATAAAAACGGCAAACCTACTTTGATGAAAGATCACGACCAAGAAAAAGACTATAAAACCGCTAATGGTAGAATTGTTCATAATTTGGGGGGAGTTGTCCCCGATGTTGTTATATCGGATAAAATACAAAACAGCTTGATTAAAAATATGATAAATAAAAATTATTTGTTTGATTTTGTTACGCATTA
>JALSTJ010000420.1 GCA_026983815.1 Flavobacteriales bacterium | reverse complement strand
TTTTATTTTTTATACTTTAACGGAAGATAAACCACTTTTTTGGTTTGAAAAAAATCTTCTGCAAAAAAATCTTTTAAAGGAAATTCTTGTGCATTCTTATAGGGCTTCAATTCCTCTTGCAAATCACCACCTTTTAAATATAAAATCCCGTTTTTCATTTGATGACGGGATTCTTTTTTAATTTTTCCTTTAACCCATTGGACAAAATCCGGCATTTTGGTTACGGCACGACTCACAATAAAATCATATCTATCCTGTATATTTTCAGCTCTTGAATGAAAAGTTTTGACATTTTTCAAACCTAATTCATTGGCAACCGCATCAACAACTTTCAGTTTTTTTCCAATGGAATCTACCAAATGAAATTCTGTTTCGGGAAACATTATTGCCAAAGGAATTCCGGGAAAACCACCTCCGGTCCCTACATCCAAAATTTTGCTTTCGGGCAAAAAATCAATCACTTTTGCAATTCCCAAAGAATGCAAAACATGTTGTTCGTAAAGTTTATCTATATTTTTACGGGAAATAACGTTGATTTTACTATTCCAATACTTGTAGAGCGGTTCCAAACTATGGAATTGTTTTTCTTGTTGAGGGCTAAGTTTGAAATATTTTTTAATTATCGCTATATTTTCCATAAAAATTCAAATTATAATTCAATCAAAATAGGACAATGATCAGAATGTTTGGCTTCGGGCAAAATCACGCTTCTTTTTACCCTATTCATCAAGTCCGGTGTTACCAAATGATAGTCAATCCGCCAACCTTTATTTCTTTGACGAGACCCTGCTCTATAACTCCACCAAGTATATCGATGCGGACGCCGGTCAAAGACTCTAAAACTATCCGTAAAACCTTCCTTCATAAAATCCGTAAGCCAAGCACGCTCTTCGGGCAAAAAACCCGAAACATGTTGCAGTCTAACCGGATCGTGAATATCTATCGGCTGATGACAGATATTATAATCTCCACTGATAATCAAATTCGGAATTTCTTTTTTTAAATCCGAAGCATATCGTAAAATATCATCCATGTATTTAAACTTGAATTGCAAACGTTCCGTATTGGTTCCGCTGGGCAAATACATACTCATAAAAGAAAAATCATCAAAATCTATTCTGATATTGCGTCCTTCAAAATCCATATAATCAATTCCGGTTCCGTATTCCACATGCAAAGGTTTATGTTTGGAAATAATTCCCACTCCGCTATATCCTTTTCGCTCGGCAGGAAACCAATATTGATAATTGTAGCCTAATTTTTTTAAACTTTCCGTATCGATTTGATCTTCTTTGGCTTTTATTTCTTGAAATCCGATAATATCCGCATCAACACTTTTCAGCCATTCGTTCAAACCTTTTCGCATAGCGGCTCTTATACCGTTAACATTATAAGAAATGATTTTCATCCGAAACTTTTTTTGTCAAAAATAAGATAAATAGTGATAATATACCTTTTAATATATCGATAAAAAAATTATATTTGTTAGCTAATTTAAAAATATAG
>JALSTJ010000419.1 GCA_026983815.1 Flavobacteriales bacterium | reverse complement strand
ACCGTATGTTTTCCGTCCAACCAAGGAGTTGCTTCATGGGTGATAAAAAACTGACTTCCATTGGTTCCAGGTCCTGCATTAGCCATTGAAAGAATACCGGCAGAATCATGTTTTAAATCGGGATGGATTTCATCATCAAATTTATATCCGGGACCACCAGCACCGGTTCCCGTAGGATCTCCTCCTTGAATCATAAAATTGTCAATCACACGATGAAAAGTAATTCCGTCATAATATTTTTTTTCTTTATAAGCTTCGGCAACATCGGGATGATTTCCTTCGGCTAAAGCAACGAAATTGGCAACCGTTCCCGGCGTTTTTTCAAATTCCAATCGGGTTAAAATATCTCCTTTGTTTGTTTTGATTTTGGCATAAAGCCCGTCTATTAAATTTTCCATAATCTTTAAATTTTATAAAAAAACCAAAGCATTTTAACCGTGCTTTGGTGTTTACTGTTTAACAAAAATAACAATTAATCCTTTGCAAAAATACAATAAAATTAATAACAATTTCAAGCTTTACATAATCAACCTTACGCCACCTAATTCTTCCAGACGATAAGGGAATTTTTCGTCGGGTGAGCCGATAAACATAAAATTAATCGGAATATTCCATTTTTTGGATAACTCACGGATAAGCTCCGGTCCGAATTCACCTTCAATGGGAACAAATTCAATATCTATTTCGGGATACTCTTCATCTAAAATTTTAATATTTCTAATCAATTCTTCAGAAGGTTTTTCGCCGGGTTTTAAGACTTTTACAATTTTAACTTTCTTGGTATGTTCGTTATCCCGAATATAAAGCATCGCTTTGTTCATATTGGCAATACTTTTTCCTTTGGTAAAGAATACAAATTCTTGCGAGTTGATTTCATCTATCAAATTGTCAATTCCTTTATGTAATCTGAGGAAAAATTTACGAATAGGTTCAAATATATATTGAACGATATTCAAAAGTAATTTTAGCAAGGCAGTCCGGTTAAGCATAATCATAATAAAAATCAAAGCCGGAACAAAATAATAAATAAACACTTGCCAATTATAGGGGTCCTTCGGGTCTTCGGGTTTCATAATAATATTTCCGAATAATGCAATAGAAACCGCACTAAAAGCTATTAAAATTCCCAACCAAGGCGCACGTTCGGGACGCGGTAAATGTTTTCTTTTGACTTTTAATAAAATATTTCCTATGACGAATAACAACATAACGGATAAGAAAGAAATGGTATATACACCGGCAAGTGTAGTTACTTTTCCTCTCGTGATCAATAGAACGGAAACACTTAATAAGAAAAAGAAAATGATAATTCTGTAAGAAGCCCCTCTTTTATTTTTACGTAAAAAGAAGTTGGGCATAATACGGTCGAGTGTCATACGTTCCAATAAACCCGTAACACCGATATAACTGGTTAGGACAGCTCCCGATAAGACCAAAAATGCATCAATAGAAATAAAAAGTGCCAGCCATTCACCTACGGATGTTTCTCCTAATTGAATAAGTAAA
>JALSTJ010000418.1 GCA_026983815.1 Flavobacteriales bacterium | reverse complement strand
ACTCAAATAACCATGGGCAAATCCTCTGGGAATAAACAGCTGCTTTTTGTTTTCTGCCGATAAAATAATAGAAAAATGTTTTCCGAAAGTAGATGAATCGAGTCTTAAATCCACTACCACATCCTGCACGCTTCCTCGCAAAACCGAAACCAGTTTGGCTTGTGCAAAGTTTCCTTTTTGAAAATGTAAACCTCTCAATACCCCTTTGGACGATTTGGCCAAATTGTCTTGTAGAAAATCGGGTTGTAATCCTGTGGCTTGAAAAAATTTATCATGATTGTAAAATTCATAAAAAAAACCTCTGTTATCCGAATAAATATCAGGAGATATTACAAAAACTCCATCGATATGTGTTTTTTCTATAATCATCTATCAAACTTTTCTTTTTCGTATTGTAGGATATATTTATAAAATTCAATCAAAAATAGAATTAATAATACCGACAAAAATCCCAAAATCGGGTATTTAAAGAAAGGATTATATTTTAACGGGTTTTCCTTGGAACCGTATTTGGGAAAAGCGCTAAGCATTTCGATTAAATCCAAATTATTGGCATATTGACTCATTGCTTTTTCAAAATTTTTCAGAACATATTCACGACTGTAAAAAATATTATAAGGTCCTTCCGGTCCTCTGACTTTATCGGAACTTACCACTACATTGGTTCCGTTACCGGTTTGTTTGGCCATTTCCAAATACATTTTATCGAACACTTTTCGCATAGAATCCATTTCTTGGAAAGAACGCAAATTTTCATCTTTTTTGGTTGTCAAAAGAAGTTTAAATTGTTTTTTTCGTTCTTGAAGCATTTGATTATCGTCCAATATTTTCGGTAAAATCTTATTGAGCTTATAAAAAACACCTGGTTTTGAAGCGTAAACTATTAATTTTTTATAAGGATATAAATCTTTATCGTTTAATATGCTTTTTTGATAATCTTTAAACTCAAAAAATTTATAAACTGTTGAATCCATACGCATGAGATAATTCTCATATTCTTGCAAAAGCAAGACGTTATTTACTTTGCTTACGAGTTTAAATCCTTTGATACTTTTAACTTCTTCTTTGTTCAAATGTAAAGCTTGCGCCAATTCATCAAAATCATTGGCTCCTAACATACTGTTATAAGAATCTATCATACTTCTAAAAGCTGCTCCTGAACCAAAATTGGTTTTTACTACAACTTCTGCGGAATATATTTCTTTATACTTATTTTTAAAGAAAAAAGCAATAACCAAACCGGCAATGATACCTATGGATAGATAAACAATATTCCGCTTGATAAAAACAAGTAACCAGAGCAAACGTTCAAATAAATAGATAAAAATATTTTTTATCCCTCTAAAAATATTTCCAAACATTTTTCCTAAGGCAGAAAAAAATGCCAATAGATCTACTTCTTGATTGGGTGAATTAGGTTTATTCATAATTTATAAGATTTTTTCCAAAATTTTTTCCGTAATTAAATAAGTTGGTTTTACTCCTTTGATTCCCAAAGGTCCCGAAGCCA
>JALSTJ010000417.1 GCA_026983815.1 Flavobacteriales bacterium | reverse complement strand
TTCAATTCAAAAAAGAAATTGAAAAATTACAAAAAGAAAAAGCTCGTTTTGTGCAAGCACAACTGAAAAATGAATTTGAGGATTTGGGTAAACTTAAATTTCTGGGAAAAATTCTGGATTTGGAACCGGATGTCATCAAAAATTTATTGTTTTCCTTTGGAAAAGAATTGGAAGATATTATAGCGGTTGTCGGAACAAAAAAAGGTGGAAAAGCTGTTTTGAGTATTTATATTTCAAAAGATTTAACGGAGAAATACGGACTGAATGCCGGACAAATCATTCGCGAAGCGGCAAAAGAAATTCAAGGAGGTGGCGGAGGTCAAGCTTTTTTTGCAACTGCCGGCGGTAAAAATCCACAAGGACTACAAAAGGCGATTGAACGAGCTAAAAATTTAATTTTGGAAACAATCCCTTCCTAAATGTCTCTTTTAAAATATAATTATTATTTTGATTTACGGTAAATTAATTTCATATTTAAGATTATTGTGGTAAAATCACAGGCAAATAAATTAAGCCTAATGCCATACGAAGTTCTTGCATAAAATTTACGACGAAGAAGCGTAAAAATGTATGCTGTTCGAAGCTCTTGTGAAGTATGAGCAAGAGCAAGTTCATACATTTTAGCTTCAAGGAAGATATCCCGATAGCCATCGGGATTGCAAGGTTTTCGTCAGACTAGCCCCGATAGCTATCGGGATTTTTGTTACTTTTTTCATCAATGGAAAAAAGTAATGGTAAATATTTATTTAGGTTCCATTGTTTGTAAAAAAATGAAATAACTTGTGTCCATCAATAATTTAAAGTTTTGAAAACATTCAAAGTATGCAAAAAAATTAAAAAATTTCAATTATGCAATTAAACACAATAATCGCCAGCACATCAACCGTTTACGGCGGAAAATATTTGGAATATCTCAAAGAGGAATTGTCCGAACATTTTAATGATGTTGAAACACTTCTATTTATTCCGTATGCACGTCCTTCCGGAATGACTTATGATGAATATACCGAAACCGCTTGCCAATTTTTTCAATCGATTGCTATAAAGGTCAATGGAATACACGAGTATAAAGACCCGAGAAAAGCCATTGAAAACGCCCAAGGGATTTTTACCGGTGGCGGAAACACTTTTGTTTTGGTCAAAACAATTTATGAAAAGGATTTGTGGAATGTTCTACGAAAAAAAATTTTATCGGGAACACCCTATTTGGGAACCAGTGCCGGCTCCAATATTACCGGACAAAATATGAAAACCACCAATGATATGCCTATCGTAGAAGTGCCTTCCTATCAAACGCTGGGAATTTTCCCTTTCAATATCAATCCGCATTATTTGGACCCGAAACCCGAATTATTGAAACATATGGGAGAAACCCGAGATACGAGATTGAAAGAATATTTGCATTTTAACAATATTCCGGTGGTTGCTTTACGCGAAGGAAGTTATATTCAAGCGATCGATAGCAATTGGATACTCAAAGGAGATTTGCCTACCAGAATATATTTTGAAC
>JALSTJ010000416.1 GCA_026983815.1 Flavobacteriales bacterium | reverse complement strand
GATTATTATCACAAAAAATCAGCAATTTACAGTCCTTTGAATTTCAGTTTTCCAATGCTGTTTGAATATCGTAATTTTTCTATTTATCGTTATACTTTAAGCTTGGGGGCAGGTATGCAAATCCAAAGAACAACTGCCACCAATCTTACCGAAAGCTATGATAATTTTTATTTAACACAAGTTCAAAATCCGGGCACTTGGAATTTTGACTTATTATTCAAAGCGGGTTGGTATTATCAGTTTCCTAAAATTATGATGCAAACCAGCATAGTTTATAAATATCGTTTACAAGACCAATATACGGGAAATTATACGTTTACAAACCTTCAAAATCCTGCTGCTAATTACACGGGAAGTTATATTCAAAAAGGAAATTATATCGGGTTGAGTTTTGATTTTTATTTCAGAAACAATTCTCGTGAAGTGGATATGGGATGCCGTGCCAATACACAAAGCAAGCAAGTGCACAAAAGACAGAAAGCCAAAGAAAGATTACAAAAAAAACTTGAAAAGAAGAAGAAAAAAGCTTTAAAGAAAAAAGAAAAACGTATGAAAAAAATGGCTAGGAGAAACAAACTTCCACGAAAATAATTTTTTATAAAAATATGCATCCCGGTAATTTTCTCAAAAATTTAAAATTGGATTTTCCTTATGAATTAACCGGTTCGCAAGAAAAACTGCTGATAAAAATCACGGATTTTCTATTCAATTATCCAAAAGATATTTTTATTTTAAAAGGTTATGCAGGAACAGGAAAAACAAGTATCATCAGCACATTGGTAAAGAATTTACCAAAAATCAAAAAAAAAGCTGTATTACTTGCACCTACCGGAAGGGCTTCAAAAGTTATGACTTCATATTCGGGAATACCGGCTTATACTTTACATAAACATTTATACTATCCCGAAACGGATGAATTCGGGAAACCTCATTTTACTTTACGAAAAAATAAACTGAAAAATACGGTTTTTATCGTAGATGAAGCTTCTATGATTAGCGGTCAAAACACTTCCGAAGATTTTTTTAATGCTTCCTCTCTCTTGTCGGATTTAATCGATTTTGTATATTCCAATTCGGGAAATCAATTGATTTTGGTTGGAGACAAAGCACAATTGCCTCCTGTTGGAACCTCTCTGAGTCCTGCATTGGACGAACAATATTTAAGTTCAAATTTTGACAAAAACATCCAATCTTTTGAACTGACGGAAATCGTGAGGCAAACCTTGGATTCGGGAATATTGTTTAATGCTACGAAAATCAGAGATGAAATTCTTTCGGAAATACCGGGAGAATTAAGGTTTGACACAACAGGTTTTAAGGATATTATTCGTTTGATTGACGGTTATGATATCCAAGATGCTATCGAAACTGCTTATTACGGAAATAATTTTGAGGAAACCGCTATTATTGTCCGTTCCAATAAAAGAGCCAATCTGTATAACCAACAAATTCGGAGTAAAGTTTTGCTCAAAGAAAATGAATTGGATACCGGGGATTATTTGATGGTAGTGA
>JALSTJ010000415.1 GCA_026983815.1 Flavobacteriales bacterium | reverse complement strand
TATGTTTTTGGCTGACAATAAAAATGGAAAATGGTTGGATCCTCAAATAATACCTTATCAAGCCCTGCCTTATGAACCTTCTGCCAAAGTTTTTCATTACGGACAAGCCGTATTTGAAGGCATGAAAGCTTATAAAGATAAAAACGGAAATGCTTTTCTTTTCAGACCGGAAGAAAATTTTAAACGGATTAACAATTCTGCCAAGAGATTGGGAATGCCTGAAATTCCCGAAGAATATTTTATGGAAGGACTAAAAAATTTGGTAAAGCTGGACAAAGATTGGATTCCTACCGGCGAAGGAGAATCTTTATACTTACGTCCTGTTTATATTGCTACTGAAAATGCTGTCGCCGCATCACCTTCCAAAGATTACAGATTTATGATTATTGCCTCGCCTTCCGGAAAATATTATGTAGGCGATGTAAAAGTTAAAATAGAAGATCAATTCAGCAGAGCTTGTGACGGAGGAGTTGGGTTTGCCAAAGCTGCCGGTAATTACGCTGCACAATTCTATCCTACGGAATTGGCCAAACAAGAAGGTTTTCAACAAATTATTTGGACGGATTCCAAAGAACATAAATATTTGGAAGAAGCGGGAACTATGAATATGTTTTTCCGTATAGGTGATAAATTATTGACTGCTCCTACTACCAGTTCACGAATTTTACCCGGCATTACAAGAAAAAGTATTTTGGAATTAGCTGAATATTATGACATTGACCACGAAGTAAGACCGGTTGAAGTCGCTGAAATCATAGATGCAGCTCAAAAAGGTGAATTGAAAGAAATTTTCGGTGCGGGAACAGCTGCTACGGTGCTTCCGATTGTTGGAGTAAAATATAAAGATTTTTATAAGGATTTACCTAAACTTGATGATAGTTATGCCAATCGATTTAAAAAATGGATTATGGATATTCAATACAATCGGGGCAAAGATCTCTTTGGATGGAGATATCCGGTCAAATGAATAAAAAATAAAGAGCGTCCAAAATGGACGTTTTTTTTTATGACTCAAGTTTATGATTTTTTTAGAATAAACTCACCGTATTCTCGAATATAATCGGATTCTTTAAATTTTTCCGAATTTAAGACTAAACATACGCTTCCTTGAGAAAAATCTTTAAGTTCACGCCAAATCCCTTGTGGCAATAAAAGAGCTTTATCGGGACGATTTAATATAAACTTTTTCTTATTTTTTCCATCATCAACAGTAACTTCAAAACTACCGCTTACAGCAATCAATAATTCCAGTTGTTCTTTGTGTGCGTGTCCTCCGCGATAAGCTCCAGTGGGGACATTATATAAAAAATATACTCGTTTGATTTTAAATGGTAATAAATCATTTTCAATAACTGCCAAATTGCCCCGGATATCTTCAATTTTAGGAATATCCAGAATCTGACAATCCTTGATGGTATTATGTTTAAAAAGTTTCTTACTCATAACGTAAAGCTTCTATCGGATCTAACTTAGCGGCTTTATATGCAGGGTATAATCCGGAGATAAAGGCAACAACAAAAATAATAAAAATAGAAATTCCAATAGCATTCCAAGGCATACTAAAAGGCATTTTAAAAAGTTTGGAAATACCGAAACCCATTAAAAGTCCCATCAGAATACCAGTAAAACCACCTAAGAATGTAATCACAAACGTTTCTACAAAAAATTGTATTAAAACCAAAAAACTACTGGCACCCAAAGCTTTTCTAATTCCTATTTCACGAGTTCTTTCTGTAACGGAAACCAACATAATATTCATCAATGCAATAGAAGAGCCCAAAATGGTAATCAATCCGACTATAAATGCAAAATAGGTCAAATACCTACTTACATTTTTCAATTCATTTGCCAATTCGTCACTGCGACTGATTCCAAAATTATTTATTTGTTCAGGACGAAGTTTTCTTATATTTCGCATCAAGCCAATAGCTTTGGAAATTGTAGCTTCATATTGATTCTTATCCTGGACAGCAACACTGATTTCATAATTTATTTGTGGTCTGCTAAAAATACTACGAGCCAAATTCAAAGGTATGTAAATATCTGAGTTTCTACTTCCGCTAAAAGTAGAACCTTTGGGTTTAAGCAGACCAATTACTTTAAAACGATTGCCATTGATAATAATATCTTTTCCGATAGGAGATATTTTATTAAAAAGCTCATTTTTCAGATCCTTCCCAATAATTGCATAATATTTATTATTCCTGATATCCTTGGCGGAAAAAGACTTTCCTTCAATGATTTTGTCATTATTAATTGTAATAAAATTCTCATCTACTCCCCAAATATTATATTTCGGATCTGATTTTTTATCTGCATTTTTTACACTTTGATTATTTGATGCAAAAAAGAACAAGGAAACCAAAGCGCCGGGTTCATGAAATTTTTTCTTAAAGGATAAAGATTGTCTAAAAGTGATAGGTGGATTTCTTTTGATTTTACTCCTTCTTCCATGTCGTCTTTGAAAAAGTTTATTTTGAAAACGTTCAAATGTAAATTTATTGGAACCCAAACTTGCCAAACTCGACGAAAAATTATTATCAATTCCTTTGACAACTGTTAAAGTTCCTACCAAAGCCATAATTCCAAATGCAATAATTAACAAAGTTATAGCTGCCCGTAATTTTTGAGTTTTAATGGATTCAAGAGCCATTCGTATATTGTCGTTGATAATTTTAATCATCACTTAAATTTTAATATGCAAAATAAATCATAAACTTATAATAAAATACGACTCAAATCGTTTTTTATTACAAAAAGATTTAATATTTTTACATAAAACAAAAAACAAAGGACAGATATGAAAAAAATAATTTTATTAGTATTGAGCATCAGCTTATTAGTTAGCTCCTGCGTCAGTAAGAAAAAATACAATCAGCTTAAAGAAGGAAAAGCTGAAGTCGAACAATATTTGCGTGAATACAAAGACAAACTATACAAGTGCGAGACCGACAAGGATAAATATCAGACAAGGTTGGAAGCGCTACAACAAAATAATAAGACTCTACAAGATGCTTTGGATAAATGTGTTAATTTGAATCAACAAGGAAATGTTAATATCAGTAAACTTTTGGATGAAATTAATACTTCCAACAAATATATTCGAATGTTGATCTTGGAAAACAAAAAGAAAGATTCCTTAAACAAAGTTTTGAGTTCCAGGATTACACGTTCATTGAAAGATGTAGATACCAAGGATCTGGATGTAAAGGTCAAAAAAGGTGTTGTTTTTATTTCCTTATCGGACAAAATGATGTTTAAATCCGGAAAAACAAAAATAACCAAGCAAGCAGATAGCGTTTTATTAAAATTAGCTAAAATCATCAATGATTACAAGGATTATGAAGTATTAATTGAAGGACATACTGATAATGTTCCCATTCATACATCTTGTATAAAAGATAATTGGGATTTGAGTGCGCTACGCGCTACATCAATTGCCAGAAAACTTCAAACCGATTTTGGAGTAGATCCGGCACGTTTAACAGCCGGTGGTCGAGGTGAATGGGTTCCAAAAGTTCCTAATGACAGTGCAGAACACAGAGAAATGAACAGAAGAACGGAGATTATATTGCTTCCCAAATTGGATCAATTCAATAAATTGATGAAACAAGGAGACAATCAACAGAAAAACTAAAAAAACCAATTGTAAACCGCCTTTTGGGCGGTTTATTTTTTTCATTATATTTGTCATGAAAAAATAATTTTATGGATTCATTAAAAGACTTTACGATTTTAGTTACCGGTGCTGCCAGAGGAATCGGTAGAACCATTGCGCTAACTTTTGCTGAATATGGCGCCGAAGTAGCTTTTACCGGAAGAAAAATAGATGAAAATTTTCAATCTTTGGAAAAAGAATTACAAAGTTTCGGTGTAAAAGCAAAAGGGTATGTTTCGGATGCTTCGGATTTTGATTCTTCACAAAATACAGTTAATGAAATCATAAAAGATTTTGGAAAAATTGATGTTTTGATCAATAATGCCGGAATTACCAGAGATAATTTATTACTTCGTATGTCTGAAAAAGATTGGGATGATGTAATTAATATCAATCTAAAATCAGTGTTTAATCTTACCAAAGCTGTAGTCAGACCAATGATGAAAGCTCGTAAAGGTTCCATCATCAATATGAGTTCAGTTGTTGGTGTTGGTGGAAATGCCGGACAAGCCAATTATGCCGCTTCCAAAGCTGGTATTATCGGGTTTACTAAATCCATAGCAAAAGAATTAGGAAGCAGGAATATACGTTGCAATGCAATTGCCCCGGGTTTTATTGCTACTGAAATGACCGAAAATTTACCCGAAAAAGTCATTGAAGATTGGATAAAAGATATTCCGCTCAAAAGAATTGGAACTCCCGAAGATGTGGCAAATGCCTGTTTATTCTTGGCTTCAGATTTGTCAAGTTATATTACCGGTCAAGTTCTTACAGTTGATGGAGGTATGACCATTTAATGATGTGGGTACAATTATTTTTAGCATTTCTTGTTTCATCAGCATTGGCTGCTTGGCAATACTTGCATAAAAAAAATGATTATAAACTATTTATAATCAGAACATTAGTATATTTCTTGATCTTATTACTTTGGATTAACCCCAAAATAAATAAACAACATAAACAAAAATTTCTTCCCGATTTATATATTTTGACCGACCAAAGTCAATCTATAGAATATATCCATGAAACTTTTCGAGTAAAAAAAATTATTCAATCTTTAAAAAAAAGTGATTTAGAAAAAAAATTTCACTTACATTTTTTAGGTTTTCATTCTGGACTTTTCCCTTTGGATAGTTTAAATTTTAAAGGACAACGAACGGATATTGCGCAAGCACTGCAAGGTATCAAAGAAATATATAATCAAAAAAATACTGCTCCTGTTATCTTAATCAGCGATGGAAATGCAAACCAAGGACAAGATTATAGTTTTGCGATTAACAAACAAGATAAATTGCAAGTTTTTCCTATTATATTAGGTGATACCACACATTATGAAAATATATATATTGAACGAATCAATGTCAACCCCATTGTATTTAAAGGAAATAAATTTCCGGTTGAAATATTTATCAATTATGACGGAAATCGAAAGATCAACTCCAATTTAAAAATCTATGATGGAAAAAAATTGGTCTATCATGAAAATTTTCATCCGGAGAAAAATAATTTGATTAAAACTGTCCATTTAAAAGCCAATACATCGGGGGTTCATCACTATACTGCCCGTGTCGGAACACTTAAAAATGAAAAAAATATTATTGATAACAAGAAATATTTTAGTTTGGAAGTTATTGATCAAAGCAAAAAAATAGCCATTATTTCATCTATTATTCATCCGGATATAGGAGCATTGAATCGTATATTCCAAAAAAACAAATATTATCAAACTGATATAATTGACCTAAATAAAAATCATCCAAATTTATCCAAATATGATGCGCTGGTTTTGTATCAACCCGATAAAAATTTTAAACAATTGTTCAAACAAAATAAGCTTTCAAAATCAAATTGGTTTATCATTACCGGACCTCACACCGATTGGAAATGGCTCAATAGTGAGAATTTATTTTTCAAAAAAGCAATTTCCACATCCATTGAAGAATATTTTCCATGGGCAAACAAAGATTTTAATTTATTTAAACTTCCGGAAATCTCTTATGAAAAACTTCCTCCGCTTCGAGATTTCTATGGACAATTAAAATACAAGAATGTTCAAAGCGCTTTATTTTCCAAAATCAAAGGAATTTCCACTCAGCAAGGATTGTTATTGGTAAATATGCAACCCAAACAAGTGTTATTAGCAGGAGAAAATCTTTGGCAATGGGCTTTGTTTGCAGGAAAAAATCATGAAAAAGAAAAAATAACCGAATTATTTCAGAAAATTATTCAATATATAAGTTTACATAAGAATTTTGATAAAATACAAATTCAATACAAAAAAACTTATTATTTGGGTGAGGCCATTGATATTTCCACAGTTATTCTAAATGAAAATCTGGAAAACAATCCAAAAGCGAAACCCTTAATTGAGATTTATGCCAAAAATAAATTTCTTAAAAAACTTCCATTCATACAAGATGAAAAGGGTTTTCATTTGAATTTGAAGTCTCTACCTCCGGATGAATATTTTTTTAAAGTCCGTGATAAATCCACAATGATACATACCCAAGGGAGTTTTGTTGTTTTGGATAAGAGCCCCGAAGCATATAAGAGTCGTCCTGATGTAGAAGCATTGGAGGTATTGAGCAAAAATACTCAAGGAAAAATTTATTTTCCCGAAAACTATCAAAAATTGATAAATAATTTGCTTCAGAAGAACAAATATCCGGCACATTTTAAAATGATTTCCAAAACAATTCCATTGATAGACTATCGATGGTTATTATTTTTAATTGTTTTGTTGTTATCTACCGAATGGTTTCTAAAAAAACTTCAAGGACAACTATAAACTACTCTTATTTCTTGTAGATATCCTTCTTTTTCTGAAGTCCTTAGCAGGAATATCCAAATTGGGCAAAGCAAATAGATTCTGAATTTTTTTTCTGATGATTTTATACCAATGTAATTTCATCTGATAAATATTTTGAGGTAAAAATAATATGTCATTTGCTATTATTTAAATTAGATTATATAATTGGTATAAATTAGTTTATGAATTTATAATTTCAATCCATAAACAAAAAAGGGGGCTTTTGCCCCCAAAGATTACAACATTAATTAACTATGAAAAAAACTACGTTGTAATAAACTGATTTATTCATTTGATTTTAATTTTAGGGCTAACCCCAAAAATGTTAAAGTAAAACTTACAATGATTATTATAAGTAATGCTTTCATTTGGGAATTAATAGCTCCAAAACTTCCACCATATATTGCTATTTTTTTAAAAGCTTGTAGAAAATGTGTCAAGGGAATGGCATTTGAAATAAATTTTATCCATTTAGGCATAGCAGATAAAGGCCATGTAAAACCACTCAAAATAAAAGCAGGTGTTGAGATAACCATAAGAAACTCAGTAGCTTTTAACTGACTAGGAATTAATAAAGAAAATAACATACCTATAAACATTGCAGCAAGTGTTAGTAGAATAACAATCCATAACATAGGGAAATTGAAAACATTAAAAGCAATTTCAAAATAATTGTAAATAATCCCCACAATTGTCCAAACTATTGCTGACAAAATTAAATATGGAATTAACTTTATAAAAATCAAATAAAATGGATTTTTGCTAAAAGAAGTCAATTTTTTCCAATACCCATCTTCAAAATCACGTGAAAAAACCAGTGCCATAGCCAAAAAAATCACTTGCTGCATTATTGCTCCCAGAAGCGCAGGAAGCATAAAATACAGATAGTTACTATTGGGATTATATAATTTGTGATAAGAAATCTTAAAGCTTTCAAATTTATTTTTGGCTATTTCAGGATTCAAGCCTTTCTTTTTTAATGCTTCTATTTCAATACCCGCATTCAATGTTCCCAAAACTCTTTGAATACTTTTGCTGGCAAAATTTGCATTTAAAATATTGCTCATATTAAGCTCAATCAATAATTCAGGATGTCTTGCCTGGTTGATTTGATTTTGAAAATGTTCCGGAATTCTTATTACAGCTACATAATCTTTTTTTAAATGCTCTTCTTTGAGATTGGCTGTTGAAGAAAAAACATCTTTTATGTCAATATTTTCATTATCATTTAAAGCATCTATAATTTTATCTGACAATTCTGATTGATCCATATCTACCACAGCCACAGGAAGATTGACGACTTTTGCTTGTCGATATACAAAACCGAACAAAATACCATAAAGCAGTGGAGCTCCAAAGAAAATCGCAACCAAAACATCATTGTTAAAAAATCTTTTAAATTCTGTTTTTATTAAATTAAATGTCCTTTTCATTATTTCTAATTTAAAATCAAAAATGTCATGTTTTGTTTAAAATTTCCTGTTTTATGAATATCCAAAGGGATCAATTTCATTTCATAAACAGTTTCACCCAACTGATAAGAAGTCGCCGGCGCCGTTATATCTGCATAATGATTTAAAGGTTTTATTTCTACTACTTTAGCTTTTAATTTTTCATTGATAAACGGATTGGTTAATTCCACAATCTGATCCACCTTAAAGTGTTGAATATTATGCTCGGGAATACTAAATCTAAAATAAGCTGAATTATATAAAGTCCCATTTATTAATGTGTATCCTGCAGTTGCTAATTCGCCTTTTTGTAAACTGATATGGTCAATTCTGAAATCCTGTGGCGCAACGATATATCTTTCATTTTCGGCTGTTTTTATCTCTTCCAAAGCTCCCAAAGCTCTTTTCAACTGTCCTTTAGCTTGTGCAATAACTTCCTTTCTTGTTCCTTTTAGAACCTCTTTCTTTTTAGCTTTTATTGCATTGACTTGTGCTTGAGCCATTCGATATTTCATTCTGACTTCATCATATTTTTGCGAAGGCACGAGCGAATCTGTATACATATTTTTAATTCTTTCATAAGATTCTTTGGCAAAATCCAATTGAGATTGTGCTGCTTCTAATTTTCCATCAATTTGTTTCACTTGCTCTATGGTAGCCCCATTATATGCCATTTGCAATTGAGCTTTAGCTGCCTGAAATGCACCCATAGCTTGCATTTTTTTAGCTTGAAGTTCAGGAACTTCTAATACGAGCAAAGTATCACCTTTTTGAATAGTTTGTCCTTCTTTTACTCTAATTTCTTTTACTCTTCCCGTTATTTTGGGAGCAATATGTATTTTATCAAATTTTATTTTTCCTCTATGATCTGTCATTTTTTTATTTTGACACGAGCCAAAAAATAGGATCATTAATCCTAATAATATTAATTTTATACTTTTCATTTTTATCATTTTTTATTTAATTATATTCAATAAGTTCCCATATGCTTTTAAATAAGCAATTGCTGCATTATTTTCTTCATACAATGCTTTAGTATAATCCAATTTAGCTATTTTTAAGTCATTTAATGATTTTAGTAAATCTGTTATACTGATCAATCCATTTTCATATTGTTTTTTAGAAAGTTGGTAGGTATATTTTGCAATTTTTACTTGTTTTTTGGTTTCCTCAATTTTTTCCAAAGATGTTTGATAATTCAATTGGGCTTGTAACTGTTGTAAATGTATTAACTCATCCGCTTCTCTGATTTTTTCTTGGGTTTGATTTTCTTGCAATTGGATTTGTTTGGATTGATTCCATGCTTTAAATCCATCAAAAATATCCCATTTCAAACCTATTCCAACATACCATTTTGGATCTAACATAGTTAAATCATCTTTTAGTAGCTCATAATGACCCTTGAGCATTAACTTAGGAATATAAGCGGTATAAGCCATTTTTTTCTGATATTTTTGTGCGGTTAATTTTTCATTAAGTGCATGCATTTCATAAGGTTGTTCTCCTTTCAATTTATCAAAATTGATAAGTATTTTATCAAGCCCTATATCCATTGTTTTAAGCCTATCTGTAGGAATATCCGTCATCTGATGTAATGTTTCCAATACCAATCTCTTGCTATTTTCCAAAGACAATTGTTTTATTTTTAATTTTTGTTGAGCCAAAGCAATTTTTTGCAAATCAAGTTCTATTGCCAATCCGTTTTTCTTGGCTTTAGACACAAAGTTTTCTTGTTTTTGAAGATAATCATCCATAGTATTTAATACTTGTTGTGTAGATTGAATCAAAGCCAATTGATGATAGGTTTTGACTAGTTTTCCAACCAATCGTTCTTCAATTATATTATTTTGATATTCCAATGCTTTAGACTTATGTTCCAACACTTTAGATGCTTGAGAAATCTTTAACCCGGAAAACAATAACCATTCGGCATCAAGACTACTTTTCAAAATATTTTTATCTTGAATTTTTGGTATAGGTATTAAAGAAACTTGCGGCGGTAACGGTGTATTAAATGGAATTCCATATGCCTCTTTTATTAATAATTTCTCTGTGCCCATCAACAATTTTTGCAAATTGTTATCAAGTTTTATATCATTATCGAGTCTTGTATAGGATGCATTTAAATAAAGTTTAGGTAAATAGTTATTCCACAAGTTTTTTTGTTGGATTTTAGTTCGTTCAATTTCAAAATTATTTATTTTTTTTTCATGATTTTTTTTAATTGCACGATTGATTAAAAATTTTAAATCCGGTTGAATTTTTTGGGCATAAATTTCTGCCGCTGAGATCATAAATAATATGATAAATATATGATAACTTTTTCTTTGCATAATTTTCTTTTTTAAAAAACGATGCAAAGATATGAATGTAGACAGGAGATTTTTTTTGACCTAAATCAAAAAAATCACTTTATAAAAAATCAGATTTGAGCCCGTATTCTGCTAAGAGTTTCTTGGGTAATTCCCAGATATGAAGCGATATGACCCAGTGGTGCCCTATAAGAAATATTGGGAAACTTATTTATCATGAATTGATATCGTTCTTTGGCTGATTGAAATTGCATGGCAATCAGCTTATCTACAACTTCAGTTAGTAATCGAATGGACAATAAACGACCAAATCTTTCCAGTTCATGATATTTATCAAAAAGCAGATTCAAATTTTGATATGAAATGGCATAGACAATACTATTTTCCAAAAATTCCATCTCATACATACTGGGTTTCCGTTGAAAAAAACTTTCAACACCAGTCATGACATTATTTTCAGCAAAAAACCAGACAGTGATATCTTTTCCTTTTTCATTGATATAATAGCTTCTTGCCAAACCGTGTTCAATAAAGTAAAGATATTTACAAACTTTGCCTTGTTCAATTATTTTATCACCTTTGGAAAATTCTTTTTTTATAAATTTTTCTTTTACTTCCAATAAAATATCATCAGGAAGCGGCGTAATTTCATTAATAAAATCCTCAATAGCCATAAATAAAATTGTTTATTATGCAAAAATAGGGTTATTATAAATATAACATTACTTTATTTATAAAAAATTATTATATGTAATGAATAGGTCTTTTATATGGTTTAATAAAAAAATAATGTATTTTTGTAGAATAAAAGAAAAAAATGGATAAGCAAATTTTGGAAAAATTAAATTTCTTGGAAATAAAAATCCAAAACTTAATTCACCAAAATTTTGAATTATCTCAAAAAATTTCTAACTTTGAAAAAAAGTTGGAAAATAAAGAAAAGAAATTGCAAGAAATTAATTTTCAATATCAAGAATTAAAATCAGATTATGAAAAATTAAAAATTGCAAAGACTTTTGTCGCAGGCAGCGATAAAAATAATGATGAAGCTAAGAAAAAAATTGAAAAACTGATAAAAGAAATCAATATTTGTATAGCAGAAATAAAAGAATAAGAATTGGAAGATAAAATCAGAATACAAATCAATGTAGCCGGTAGACAATACCCTATAAAGGTTTTATTTGAAAATGAAAAATATGTAAGAGAAGCGGCGATATTGATTGGAAAAAAAATCAATGAAACTGAAAAAAATTTTGCTATTACAGATATTCAGGATATTTTATCATTAATTTTAATAGAAATAGCTTCAGAATTAATTTTTGAAAAGGAAAATAATAAATTAAATAATAAATTGCTAGAAGAAAAACTTGACAATTTATTAAAAATATAAAATAGTAATCGATCATTCATTTACAAAACTGCCTGTGCTTATTTGATTTTGTTAAACTCAACACTTACAAATTAAAAAGGATGAGTCTTTGATGCAAAAACAAGCCACAATCCCTTAGGGATTCCGTATTTTTTCGGATTAGTGGAAGTTTGACCATCAAGTTAGTCCTAAACCTGTTTATTCGGGGTTTAATCAAAAATATAAATAGGTACAGGCTTTTTTTATAAACCAACACAAAAATTACAATTATGGAAACATTTTTATATGTTATTATCGGAATTATACTAGGTTTTATTTTAACCTATTTTTTAAAGGGTTTCATTGACAAAAAACGCTCTGGAAGCATCATCAATAGTGCTTTTAAAAAAGCTGATGATATTCTATTAAAGGCAAAAAACGAAGCCAAATCTATTATTGATATTGCCAATAAAGAAGGAGAATCCCTTAAAAAAGAAAAAATTCTTCAAGCCAAAGAAAAATTTTTGGAACTCAAAGAAAAACATGAAAAACATGTTTTGGACCGTGAGAAAAAAATTAGCGAATTAGAGAAAAAAAACAAAGAAAAAGAAAGTATTTTGTCCATCGAATTGGCTCAAAATAAAAAGCTCAAAGAAGAATTGGCTCAAAAAGAAAAATTGTATGATGAAAAATTGATATTTCTTGAAAAAAAACAAGAAGAGGTAAAAAAACACCATGAAAAACAATTGGAATTACTTGAAAAAATTTCAGGTTATTCTGCAGAAGAAGCCAAAAATGAATTGATTGAGTCTCTTAAAGAAGATGCTAAAGCCGAAGCCATGAAATTCATCCAAGATTCTATGGAAGAAGCCAAACTGGCAGCGCAAAAAGAAGCCAAAAAAATTGTGATTACAACCATTCAACGTATCGGAACTGAAGAAGCTATTGAAAATACCGTTACAACATTCCATTTGGAATCCGATGAAATCAAAGGACGAATCATCGGACGTGAAGGACGAAATATTCGTGCAATTGAAGCCGCTACAGGTGTAGAAATTATCGTAGATGATACCCCTGAAAGCATCCTACTTTCAGGTTTTGATCCAATCCGACGTGAAATTGCCAGATTGTCTCTCCACAAATTGGTTACCGATGGAAGAATACATCCTGCAAGAATTGAAGAAGTAGTTAAAAAAACAGAAAAACAACTCGATCAGGAAATTGTCGAAATAGGTAAAAGAACCATTATTGATTTAGGAATTCATTCCCTCCACCCCGAATTAGTCAAAGCTGTGGGAAGAATGAAATATCGTTCCTCATACGGACAAAATCTTTTACAACATTCACGTGAAGTAGCCAAAATTTGTAGTATTATGGCAGCTGAGTTAGGACTAAATCCAAAAATAGCCAAAAGAGCAGGGTTATTACATGATATTGGAAAAGTGCCTACCGAAGAAACAGAAATGCCTCATGCATTACTTGGAATGCAATGGGCAGAACGCTATGGAGAAAGCCCCGATATAGTCAATGCAATCGGTGCCCACCATGATGAAATAGAAATGACCTCGCTTTATGCTCCAATTGTACAAGTAGCAGATGCTATTTCAGGCGCCAGACCGGGTGCTAGACGTCAAATTTTGGAATCTTATCTCAAAAGATTAAAAGAGTTGGAACAAATTGCATTCGGTTTCCCCGGCGTTCAAAAAGCTTATGCAATACAAGCCGGTAGAGAATTGCGTGTAATCGTCAAAAGTGAACAAGTAACTGACGATCAAGTTAAACAATTATCATTTGAAATCACGCAAAAAATTCAAACCGAAATGACCTATCCCGGACAAGTAAAAGTGACGGTAATCAGAGAAACTAGAGCTGTTAATATAGCAAAATAATAAAATAAATTTTTATTATACATTTTTTTATTATATTTATGGTTTGAAAAAAATACTACTGTGAAAAAAACTTATTTTTTTATTTCACTTCTGTTATTAATTGTAAATCAAGGATTTACAACCAATATTCATTCATTTAAAAGTCCTTTTACTATCACTTTTAATGATTCGGATGGCGATGGAATAACAGATGATATTGATATTGATGACGATAATGATGGAATTTTAGACGTTGATGAAGGTAATGGAATCGATCCACTTACAGATGCAGACCACGATGGAATTCCCGTTTATCTAGATGATGATGATAACAACTTTAACGTAGGAGATGCCAACGGACAAATTGAACCCGGTTTCGATGTTGATGGTGATGGTACACCCAATTTTTTGGATCTGGATTCCGATAATGACGGTTTATGGGATGCTGCTGAATCCGGTAGAACATCGGGTATAGATTCAGATACGAACGGACAATTGGAGGGAAATGTCGGTCCCAATGGTCTAATTGATGATGTGGAACTTGGAAATAATACCGGACAAATCAATTATACTTTACAAAATACAGACCAGTTTGGTGCTTTCACAGATACAATCCCCGATTTTCTCGATATAGATGATGATAACGATTTGGTTTTAACTGAAAACGAACAACCCGATAACAATGGAAACGGATACCCTGACGATGCATTGGATACCGATGGCGGTGGATTACCAAATTATCGCGATCCCGACGACGATGGAGATGGTATTGATACACGCTGGGAAGATATTGCCTTGCCCAATAACTTTCCACAGGACGGAAACCCAATGAACGATGACACCGATGCCGACGGGATTCCTAATTATCTGGACAATGATGATGATAATGACGGAATATTAACCTCAGATGAACATCCTGACGACAATAATAATGGTATCCCGGAAGATGCTACTGATGCCGACGGCGATGGAACACCCGATTATCTCGATCCCGTTAATGATCCACTTGACCATGATAATGATGGAATCCGAGATAATATTGATATTGATGATGATAATGACGGGATTCCTGATGTTATTGAAAGTGGGGGAATCGATCCTCTAACCGATGCCGATGGCGATGGTGTTCCTGTTTATCTGGATGATGATGATAATAATAATTCTATTGGAGATAATAACAACTTTGTAGAACCCGCTTTTGATTTTGACCTGGATGGAATCCCCAATCATTTTGATTTGGATTCGGATGGTGATGGATTATATGATGCAGCTGAATCCGGCAGAACATCCGGAAATGATGTAAACCATGATGGATACCTTGAAGGTCCCTTTGGAACTAATGGACTTTGCGACGAAGTAGAAACAGTTACTGATAGTGGCGTTATCAATTATACCATTCAAGATACCGATTCAGACTCCAATCCCGATTATCTAGATAAAGATGATGACAATGATTCAATTCCGACTATAAATGAACATCCAGATGATAATGGGAACGGATATCCAGATGATGGTTTAGATACCGATAATGATACCATTTATAATTATCTCGATCCGGATGATGATGGCGATGGAATTTATACAGTCTATGAAGATATTGCCCTCCCAAATAATTATCCTCAAGATGGGAACCCCCAAAATGACGATACCGATAATGACGGTATACCCAATTATCTCGATGAAGATGATGATAATGATGGAACACTTACCATTAACGAACACCCCGATGATAACGGAAACCATGAACCCGAAGATGCACTGGACACAGATGGCGATGGAACACCCGACTATCTAGATCATATTACAAATCCTAATGATCATGATAATGATGGAATAGAAGATAATGTAGATTTGGATGACGATAACGACGGAATACCGGATACTGATGAATCTAACGGAATAGACCCCCTAACCGATGCAGATAATGATGGTGTACCCGTTTATCTCGATGATAACGACAATGACAATACCATCGGAAATGATAATGGACAAATAGAACCTCTTTATGATATTGATAATGACGGAATTCCCAATCATTTCGATTTAGATTCAGATGGAGACGGATTGTGGGATACAGCTGAATCCGGAAGACTTACCGTTCCTGTCGGAACAGATGCCGATATGAATGGAATGCTGGATGGAAATGTTGGCGCTAATGGTTTGGCAGATGAAGTAGAAACTTCCCCCGATTCCGGAACAATAAATTATACGATACAAAATACCGATAATGACCTATTCTCTGATTTCTTAGATCGCGATGATGATAATGATCATGTTCTCACCTCCAACGAACATGCCGATGATAATCATAATGGATATCCCGAAGATGCCCTGCATACGGATTTTGACGGAATACCCAATTATTTGGATAGAGATGATGATGGCGATGGAATTTATACCGATTTTGAAGATATTGCTTTACCCAACAACTATCCTCAAGATGGTAATCCCATGAATGATGATACCGATTTAGATGGAATTCCCAATTATTTAGATAATGATGATGATAATGACGGCACATTAACAATTGATGAACATCCGGATGATAACGGAAACCATGAACCCGAAGATGCCATTGATGATGACAATGATGGAACACCAAATTACTTAGACCCTTATGATATTAATCCCAATGACCATGATAATGATGGAATTGATGACAATGTAGATATTGATGATGATAATGACGGTATTCCAGATGTAGATGAATCCAATGGAATGGATCCTCTTACTGATGCTGATGGCGATGGAGTTCCTTTATATTTAGACGATAATGATAATGATAATTCCGTTGGCGACGCCAATGGACAAATCGAACCATTATATGATATTGATAATGATGGAATTCCTAACCATTTCGATTTAGACTCTGATAATGATGGAATTCTTGATGCAGTAGAATCCGGACAAACTACCGGAACAGATACCAATTCCGATGGAATCTTAGAAGGAAGTGTTGGAACAAACGGATTGGTAGATAATGTAGAAACTTCTCCGGACAGTGGAACTATCAATTATACTTTGCAAAATACAGATAGCGATTTCTTTAATGATTTTCTGGATCGAGATGATGATAATGACCATGTATTGACTATGAATGAACATCCCGATGATAATTCCAATGGATATCCCGATGATGCTTTAGATACTGATGGTGATGGAATACCAAACTATCTCGACAGAGATGATGATGGCGATGGTATTTATACCAATTTTGAAGACATACAATTACCCAACAATTTTCCTGTTGATGGAAATCCTATGAATGACGATACCGACCTTGACGGTATCCCAAATTATTTGGATAATGATGATGATAATGACGGTATTTTAACCATAAACGAACATCCTGATGATGATGGAAACCATATCCCCGATGATGCCCTGGATTCTGATGGTGATGGAACACCAAATTATCTTGACTTTTATGATAATGTGGCTGATGACCATGACAATGATGGCATTGCCGATAGTATAGATATAGATGATGACAATGATGGAATTCCGGACACGGATGAGTCAGGCGGTATTGATCCCTTAACAGACGCAGACAACGATGGTGTTCCCGTTTATTTAGATGATGATGACAACGATAATACCATAGGTGATAATAATGGACAAATTGAGCCCGCCTTTGATATTGACGGCGATGGGGTCCCCAATCATTTTGATAAAGATTCTGATGGCGACGGACTTTTTGATGCTGCAGAATCCGGACAAACAACAGGAACCGATACAAATTCCGATGGAATTTTAGAAGGCAGTGTCGGAAGTAATGGATTGGTAGATAATGTAGAAACTTCTCCGGATAGCGGAACTATCAATTATACATTAATTAATACCGATAATGATAGTTACTATAATTTCTTGGACACTGATGATGATGATGATCATATACCTACCACAGGAGAACAACCGGATAACAACCATAATGGTTACCCCGATGATGCCTTGGATACTGACAATGACGGGAACCCTAATTACATCGATAGAGATGATGATGGAGATGGTATTTATAGCGATTTCGAAGACATTGCACTACCCAACAATTATCCTCAAGACGGTGATCCCACTAATGACGATACCGACGGAGATGGAATTCCTAATTATTTAGATACCGATGATGATAATGATGGAATAGATACCGCCTTTGAACACCCCGATGATAACGGCAACCATGAACCTGAAGATGCTTGGGATTCCGATAATGATGGAACACCGGATTATCTTGATAATATTGATGGTATAGATAGCGATGGAGACGGTATTCCAGATAGTACCGATTTAGATGATGATAACGATGGAATTCCGGATACAAGAGAATATAATGGGCAAAATCCTTTTGTTGATAACGACAATGACGGCGTACCCGTATATCTAGATGATAATGATAATGACAATAGTATTGGAAACGATAACGGAACTGTAGAAGCAGCATGGGATCTGGATAATGACGGTATTGCCAATCATTTAGATCTTGACTCCGATGGTGATGGATTATATGATTTAACAGAATCCGGTCAAACTGTGGCAACTGATGCAAATTTTGATGGTCAATTGGATGACAATGTCGGAACCAATGGTTTGGCAGATATTTTGGAAACCACACCGGATAGTGGAAACATTAACTACTCTATAATGGATTGGGATAATGACACTTCAGATGATTTCTTGGATTTCGACGACGATAATGACCATATTCCCACCATCAATGAACATCCGGATGATAATGGAAATGGATACCCCGATGATGCTCTGGATACCGATAGCAACGGAGATCCTAACTATCATGACCGTGATGACGATGGCGATGGAATCTACACCGATTTCGAAGATATTGCTTTACCAAATACATATCCTCAAGATGGAGATCCTACCAACGACGATACTGATGATGATGGTATACCCAACTATTTGGATACCGATGATGATAATGATGGAATATTAACAATTAATGAACATCCCGATGACAATGGAAACCATGAACCCGAAGATGCTTGGGATTCTGATAATGATGGTATCCCTGATTATTTGGATGGAAATGATTATGACAATGACGGAATTTTGGATAACGTAGATATAGATGATGATAATGATGGTATCCCCGATATAGATGAATCAGGTGGAATTGATCCTCTAACCGATGACGATGGAGATAACATTCCTGTATTCATGGATGACGATGACTCGGATCCTGCAATAGGAAATGATAATGGCATTGTAGAACCTGCATATGATTTTGACGGCGACAATATTCCCAACTTCTTAGATTACGATTCCGATAATGATGGAGTCTGGGACACCGCAGAGTCCGGTCGACTTTCCATTCCAGTGGGAACTGATGCTGATATGGATGGAAAACTCGAAGGAAATGTAGGAACCAACGGATTAGTTGATGATTTGGAAAACCCTGCCGATAGTGGCTCCTTGATTTTTACTTTACAAGATACTGATAATGATGGAAATCCTGATTTTCTGGATACTGATGACGATAATGACCATATTCCTACTACCGATGAACATCCGGATGATAATACCAATGGATATCCCGATGATGCCTTGGATACCGATAACGACGCCAGTCCCAATTTCTTGGATAGAGATGATGATGGTGATGGTATTTATACCGATTTTGAAGATATCGAATTACCCAATAATTATCCGCAAGATGGTAACCCCACCAATGATGATACCGATGGGGACGGAATTCCCAACTATTTAGATGATGATGATGACAATGATGGCATTCTAACTATCAACGAACATCCCGATGACAATGGAAATCATGAACCCGAAGATGCTTGGGATACCGATCATGATGGAATTCCTGATTATTTGGATGATCACATGGAAGACAATGATCAAGATGGAATACCCGATTATACAGATATTGACGATGATAATGATGGAATACCCGATATAGATGAAGCCGGTGGTGTAAATCCTTCCGCAGATAATGATAATGATTATGTTCCTGCATATTTGGATGATGATGACAATGATAATACTATAGGAGATGACAACAACCAAATAGAACCCGGTTTTGATACCGATGGAGATGGCATTCCAAATCATTTTGATTTGGATTCCGATAACGATGGTTTGTTCGATATTGTAGAATCCGGTCAAACTGCCGCAACCGATGCCAATATGGACGGAACGGATGATGGAACCGTTGGAAATAACGGAATGCCCGATTCCTTGGAAACCTCTCCAGATAGCGGAACTATCAACTATTCTTATCAAGATTCCGATAGTGATTCAATTCTTGACTATCTGGATACCGATGATGATAATGATGCGGTATTAACTGCCGATGAACATCCTGACGACAATACCAATGGGTATCCCGATGATGCCTTGGATACCGATAATGATGGAATACCCAACTACTTGGATATAGATGATGATGGAGACGGAATTTATACCATATATGAAGATGTAGACATTCATAACAATTATCCTCAAGATGGAGACCCTACCAATGACGACACAGATGGGGATGGAACACCTAATTATTTAGATAACGATGATGATGATGATGGTATTCTCACTTTGAATGAACATGCAGATGATAACGGAAATCATGAACCCGATGATGCAATTGATACCGATTCAGATGGAATACCCGATTATTTAGATGATACCGATGATAGAGAAATCATAATCTATAATGCTATTTCACCCAATGGAAATGGAAAGAATGACTTTATGTTCATAGAAAATGTAGATAAATATCCCGAAAATAAAGTATTGATTGTGGATCGTTGGCATTATAAAGTTTGGGAAGGCAAAAATTATGATAATAATAATGTGAAATTTAAAGGTTTTGGATTAAATGGCAAAAAATTGCCTTCCGGAACTTATTATTATATGTTTGAATATAAAGAAGATGGAAAATGGAAAAACAAAGCCGGTTATTTATATATTTTAAAATAATGAATAAAAAACTTTACATAGGATTGCTTTTGATAATACTTGTAATAAGTAGCATTCAAGCTCAAGATTTTCCTTTGTTTACACAATATATGTATAATAAAGGAGGGATTAATCCGGGATATGTTGGAGTGGATGGAAAAATATCGGTTGCACTTTTGCACCGATCCCAATGGGTAGGAGTAAGTGGCGCCCCTACAACTACAAATCTATCATTTCAATATCCTTTGGAAAAAGCAGCATTTGGAATAGAATTATCCAAAGATGATGCTGGTCCCGTTTCTAAAATCATTGGAAAATTCCAGTTTGCTTACAATTTAGAATTAGATTATTTTACATTTCTTTCCTTAGGAGTAGATGCTGGAATTTACAATCACAAATTTGACCTAAACAAACTATTAATCAAAGATTCCGAAAATATTTTTTCAGAAGATTATAATGCCATAGATTTTGATGTTGGATTAGGAGCATTTTTATATGCAGAGAATTGGTATTTGGGTATTTCAACACCTAATTTAAATTTGCAAAAAATTCATAAAAACAACCAATACGAACAAGATAAAAGACTTTTACATGCCTATTTTATGGGAGGATATAATTTCAATTTATCTAAGAGAAGTATTTTACAACCTTCTTTTTTAATTAGATATTCCGACCAATTACCCATTTCAGCCGAATTGAGTATCAATATGAAATGGAGTGAAACTCTTACTACCGGAATTGCTTACAGATTCAATTCGGCATACAGTTTGCTTATAGGTGTAAATGTAACCAGGAAATTGCATATGGGTTATGCTTTCGATTGGGATCAAAGTCGTTTTTACAGAACCAATTATGGTTCTCACGAAGGCTTTATCAGATATTATTTATCAACCGACGAAAATAGTGCCCGTTTTCAATCACCCAGGTTCTTTTAAAAGCATAGTTATATGAGAAAAAAAATTTTATACATCATAGTATTTTTAATAATTCCTGCTTGGAGCTTTGGACAAAAAGAAGTAAAAAAAGCTGATGAATTATATGAAGGTTATGAATATATCAAAGCACGGGATATATATCTAAAAGTAGCTAAAAGAGGTTATGTATCAGGATATTTGTATAAAAAATTGGGAGACTCCTATTTTAAAACAGCTGATTATAAAGAGGCGCTCAAATGGTATCACAAACTGTTTAAATTAGGAGAAAATCCTGAACCCGAATATTATTTCCGATATGCTCAATGTCTTAAAGCTTCCGGACAAAAAGAAAAAGGAAATGAATATTTACAAAAATACTACACCTTGGTAGATGATAAATTTCGATCCAATCTAATCAAGAAAAAATCTTATATTTTATATGACAATGATATTCCTTTGGAATATAGTAGTTATAAAATAGATAGTTTAAAAAATGTAAACACGGAATATTCGGATTTTGCCCCCGTTATTTTTGGAAAAAAATTAATATTTACATCCGCAGGACATGCACCAGTCGGATATAAAAAAAATTGGCAAAACGGACAACCTTATTTCGACTTGTTTGAGGCAACCATCAATGCACCCAATGATGTTACAGGAGTAAAACCTTTGGATGGTGATATCAATACAGAATATCATGAATCTTCAGCTACCATCACACCCGATGGAAAAACTATGTATTTCTCAAGAAATAGTTATAAAAAAGCAGAATATTCGGATGCCAATCTCAGCAAACTCAAAATTTACAGAGCAGAAAAGATAGACGGAAAATGGAAAACCGTTGAAGAACTTCCATTTAACAGTGAAAATTATACTTTCACAAGTCCCGCTCTTAGCCCTGATGGCAAAAGATTATATTTTGTTTCGGATATGCCCGGAACTTTTGGAAATTCAGATATTTGGTATGTAGAAATCTATGATGATAATTCATATAGTTATCCACAAAATTTAGGACCTAAAATCAATACAACTGAAAGGGAAAATTTCCCTTATGTAACTAAAGACAAAATATATTTTACATCTGATGGTCAATTAGGATATGGAGGTTTAGATATTTTTGTTGCAGACTTGGATGAAAACGGTATGATTGGTGATATTCTTAATCTTGGAAAACCAATCAATTCCCCCCAAGATGATTTCTCTTTTGCTATTAGTAAAGATGAAAAATACGGATATTTTGCTTCCAATAGAAATAAAGAAAAAAGTAGAGATGATATTTATGTTTTCTACAAATCCAATGAAATTAAAAAAGGAGATGTAAAAGATTTATTCTCAAAAATGCAAGATAAAATTAAAGTAGCCATTCCAAAAAAAGAAGTTATTGTAAAAGGAAAAGATTTAGGTAAAATATTAAAACTCAAACCTATATATTTTGAATATGGAAAATTTGATATTGGTCCCAGAGCAGCCATTGAATTGGAAAAGGTTATAGCCGTTCTTAGAAAATATCCCTATTTAAAACTTGATATCCGTTCACATACGGACTCCAGAAGTAGTGCTGAATTTAATTTAAAACTCTCTGAAAAAAGAGCCCAAGCTACCAAAAAATATATAATTGACAGTGGAATTGACCCTGCACGTATAACAGCAAAAGGATATGGAGAAACTCAATTAGTTAATAAATGTAAAGATGGCGTCAAGTGTACCGAAATGGAACACAGACAAAACAGAAGATCTGAATTTATCATTATTGATACTTCAAAAAAATAATAAAACTTCAATTTGTAATAAACAATACTCATGAAAATTCATGAGTATTGTTTTTTTTATTAAATTTACATGTTTTTAACTTGTGTTTTTCACAAAAAACCTTTCATTATGAAAACAATTATATTATTTTTTATATTGATTTCCGTTAATTTAATTCAAGCACAAGTTGCAGTTAATAATACCGGAAATACGCCTAACACTAATGCAATGTTAGATATATCTTCAAATACCAAGGGAATTTTAATTCCAAGATTTACTACCGCTGACAGAACAAATTTGGCTGCTTCTTTATCTGCTTCTGAAGATGGGCTGACAGTATACGATACAGATACCAAAAGTTTTTGGTTTTGGGATGGAACTACTTGGAATCAAATAGGTTCTAACACTTCCTCTAGCGATAAAGACTGGTTCAAAACCGGAACAACCGATTCCCCAACAGATATCAATGATGATATTTATCATATGGGAAATGTCGCCATTGGAAAAAATACTCCGGAATATCGATTGGATATTACCGATGATTCCAAATCAAGTGTATTAAAAGTAAATCAAGCCAACACTGATACTTCAATTTTAAGAATATCCGGCTTTTTTAACAGTAATGGACCAATGCCGACTTCTTTGGGAAAAATTGGAGTTTATTCTGCTTTAGGAGGAAATATTGGAAATACAAATTATGATGCACTTACCGGTTTTGAAACCGATATTATCGGAAGTAATAAGAATTCCTATGGCTATGTTTCTGATATAAGTGGAAACAATGATGTAAATATGGTTGGAGATTATAATTATATTCATAATTCGCAAGGAACCGGAGCTACCTATGGAGTATTAAATTATTTAGGATTTAATAACAACACAGAAGGAATTATTTATTCTTATTACACTTTTATTGATAATAGCAAAGACGGAATACATTTTGGTCAATATCAAAGAATTGGAGGAACAGGGAATGGCTCACAATTTGGAGCTTTCAATAGAATATTAAATACAGGAACAGGAAAGCAAATCGGAGTAGTTAATGAAATTAAAAATAATGGAACTGCAATTCATGTTGGAACTTTAAACTCTATTGGAGCTGGCGTTCATGAAAACAACCCTACCTCCATTGACCCTATTACCAACGACAGCAATGGAAAAAGAGTTGGAGCTATAAACATTGTTGCAGGAAATGGTAGCGGAATTCATATTGCTGAAGGAAATGCTGTTTTTAGTACAGGGAATGGCTTACATATTGGTATCGGAAATTCTTTGGGATATGATCCAACCAACCAAACTCCCACCCAAACCACTGGAAAACATATTGGAATTTTCAATACACTTTCTGATATTGGAAATGCCTCACATGCAGGAACTGTTAATATTTTGGGGGCTTATGTTACACAGACTGCACCCACCACTCCAATTCCAGTATCGGGAGACAGTGATGCCAAAAGAATAGGAAATACTGATGTAATTATGGGGGATGGTAATGGCGAACATATAACCTCTTTAAATAATATTTTAAGCACAGGAAATGGTAAACATATAGGAGGAATGAATATTATCGGATATAATTATGCAAATCATACACCTACCAATACAACCGGAAATCATTTCGGAACAGTAAATAACTTAAATGATCGAGGTTCGGGAATACATAATGGTACATTTAATATAATTGGATTGGATTTGTTAAATAATTCCGAAATAAACAGTAATGGGACTCACATCGGTACCAATAATGTCTTAGCCGGCGGACATGTCGGGAGTCAATTACAAGGATTGCAAATTGCAAATCTTAACAGTATTATTGCCAAATCTGATGCTTCCAATATGATTGTTGGAGGAAGACAATATGGTAATTTAAATATTATTGGTCGTGATTTACTAAATAATCCTTCGGTTTTCATAGACAATGGTGATGGAGATCATTTCGGAACTTACAATGAAGTATCTGATTTAGGTAATGGGACACATGTAGGATCTTATAATGTTGCTAAAAATAATGGTAATGGAAGACACATTGCAGTATATGGTGAGGTGGATGATAATGACAACAAATCTTGGGCGGGGATGTTCAAAGGCTATACCACTTCAAAAAATCAAGTTTCGACAATCAACTTATGGAGTGGTAACGAATATACAGTATTTCAAAACACCAATGCCGACTTAAATCTTATGGAAGCAGGTTTTAATCCTGTAATTTATCAATTGCAAGGCTTGGTTCAAGTAAAAGTATTTGTCAGGGTATCCAATGCTTCCGGCTTAGGAAATCAGTTCCAATTACACGCTATCAATAATGCATCAGACGTAACTCCTATTACAACTTCTGACACTTGGACCTGGAATAATACCAGTCCCGGAAAATATATAGTAGAATCTCAGTGGAAAGCTTGGAATGCAGGAACTGACATTTGGGAGTTACATCTTTATGGTATTACTGATGGTTCTTCTACAATGAAAATTACTAATGTTTATGTGATGATTAGACCTTTTCAAATTGTAGGGAAACCTTAAGAAATAATTTGTAAAATGTATATTTTAAATACCGAAAACAATATGCTTTAGGCATTTCTATATTTTCAAAATTAGATACCAAAAAATAGGCAAAGCTTCAATCCAAAAAGCCGTAAAATAAAAACTTTTTTCTTGTTTAGAAGAAAAACATAATACCAATGAAATCAAAATCATAAAATTACTGACTAAATATGATCGGGTATTTGTAAAAATAAAACTATTCATCGATAGAAAAACAGTCAATAATGTAAAATATATCAATAGCTTTTTATGAGGAAAACGTTGTGCCAAAGTTTTTAATTCCGGAGCATCTATCAACACATCTCTTTGATCAAAACTTAAAGTAAGCATCAAAACATAAAGAAAAACATAAATAAAATGGAGCAAAAGCTTTCTGTCAAAATCTTTCAAATGTTCAATAGGTAAAAGAACAATCATCGAAGCCCATACTCCCGCAACCGTCAATATTTTTACGATACCATTTCTTCTCAATATGGTCTGATAAGTCAATGTTATAATAGTCAAAGGAATAATCAATAATTGAGTAAGAAAATTCAATTTCAAAAAGAAACCAAGCGCAAACAAGAAACTTAAAAGCAAAACTATATAAAAAAGCAAGCGATAAGCATAAAAATAGCTTTTAAAAATATCCCTATTAGATGACACATCAATCAAACGGATAATTCCATAGGATAAAACCGTTGAGGTAAATAAAAACCAAGCATAGTTTTGATTCCATTGATGATGAAAAATAAAATATAAAGCTAAAACAGACAAAGCAACATGTATGTTTAGAAAAATATAAAGATCAAATATTTTTTTTAAATGCTTTATTAACATGAATAAGTTATATTTTTGCAAAGATAAAGTATTCAAATGAGATGGTATAAAAACATAAGTTATGCAGTTTTAAAAATTTTAGAAGAAATCTTCAATCAACATAAACAAGCAGATAAAAGTATTCGGGATTTATTGAAATCTCAAAAAAAATGGGGCAGCCGCGATCGAAAATTTGCAGCAAAAGTATTATATGATATCATTCGTTGGAAAAGATTATATGAATATGTTACTAATTCCGACATAAAAACTATTGAAGGAAAATGGAATATTTTAACTGCTTGGAGTAAACAAAATGATATTCCAATACAGCAATGGTTTAAAAACACAATAGAATTCGATAAAATAAATTTTGAACAACAACTCCCCTTCTCTATCGAACAATCCATCCCCGATTGGTTGGAAATAACGGGAAAAAAACAAATGGGTAACGAAAAATTTGAAATAGAAATCAAAGCATTAAATATAGAAGCACCTACCGTAATACGTGTAAATATTTTAAAAACCGATATTAACAAACTTCAAGAAAAATTAGCCCTTCAAAATATAAAATCCTATTCAAAAGAAAAGTATCCTCACGCCTTATTTATCCAAGGAAAACCCAAACTTACCCATCTGGATTGCTACAAAAAAGGATGGTTTGAAATACAAGATGCTTCCTCACAAGAAGTAGCTTTTTTTGTCCAACCTAAACACGGACAAACCATAATAGATGCTTGTGCAGGAGCGGGTGGTAAAACCTTGCATTTGGCTTGTTTAATGAAAAACAAAGGAAAAATTTATGCTTATGATATTTATCCCTCCAAAATTGACGAACTAAAAAAAAGAGCCAAACGAAACGGTATAAAAAATATTGTAGAAGCCCAAGTGATAACAAATGAAATTTTGGAAAAAAATAAAATGATGGCTGATATTTTATTATTGGATGTTCCTTGCAGCAGTTTAGGCACTCTCAAAAGAAAACCGGGACTTAAATGGGAGTTAAACCAATATAAATTAAAAAAAATCAAAACCGTCCAAAAAAATATCTTGGAAAATTATTCCCAAATGATAAAGCCCAGTGGACAGCTTATTTATGTTACCTGTTCCATTTTGCCCGAAGAAAATGAAAAAAATATTAAGTCTTTCTTGGAACAAAATAAAAATTTTATCTTTGTCGAAGATAAACATATTTTTCCGTCTGCAACAGGAAATGATGGATTTTATATGGCAAAATTGAAAAAAATAAATTAACACACACCAAAATGATGAAAAAACTAGCTTTACTCCTACTCATTATAAGCTTTCACCTCCAAGCACAAATACCCGCAGGATATTATGATAATGCACAAGGTTTGAGTGGATATCAACTAAAAACAGCATTAAAAAATATCATTACAAACTCACACAATCCTCATTCTTATAGTGATTTATATACTTGTTATCAAACAAGCGATACGGATAATTATTATGAAAACGATGGAACCGTCTTGGATATGTATTCCGAAAAACCTAATGGTCCTGATGCTTATGAATATCATCACATTTCGGATAAATGTGGAAATTATTCAGGAGAGGGTTCATGTTACAATAGAGAACATCTGGTCCCGCAAAGTGTATTTGGTTCGGCTGCACCGATGAAAAGCGACGCCCATTTTGTTGTTCCCACCGATGGATATGTAAACAATAGAAGAAGCAATTATCCATTTGGAGAAGTCTCCAATCCTACTTGGACTTCAACCAACGGCTCAAAACTCGGACATAATTCTACATCGGGATATAATGGAATTGTTTTTGAACCCATAGATGAATTCAAAGGAGATATTGCCCGTATGTTATTCTATTTTGCAACTCGATATGAAGATCAGGTTGCCGGTTGGGATCATGATATGCTAAATCACACCAGCAACCAAGTATTTAGCAATTGGTTCCTAAATATCCTGCTTCAATGGCATTATAATGACCCTGTTTCTCAAAGAGAAATTGATAGAAACAATGCGGTCTATAATTTTCAAGGAAACAGAAATCCGTATATAGACCATCCCGAATGGGTTGCACAAATTTGGGACCCGACCAATGCAACTCCTAATAATAAAACTAACAAATGGGTAATTTATCCAAATCCTATACCAGATCATGTTCTTCATATCAAAAACCTAAATCAGGACAAAATTCAGGAAATAGATATTATGGATCTTTCCGGCAAAAAAATACAAATTGTCCAAAAAAATTTTAAAAATATTCATCTTCCACTAGAATTGCAAGGAATGTATATTCTTTTGATTAAAAGTCAAGAAAATACATCGGTGAAAAAAATCATTGTTGAATAATTTTATATTGAAAAATCAATAAAATCAATAGACAAATTAAATTATTGTTTTTAAAATTGTATTTTTTTTTATATATTGTCCTTCAAAATAACAAAATATGGAACTAAATAAATTATTTGATTTTATTGATTATCAATTAAAAAATAATCCACGTGAAGATGCTTTTGTAACCAAAGAAAACGGCAAATGGGTTAAAACATCTACTGCTAATTTAAAAAAACAAGTTGATCAATTTAGTCGCGGGCTATTAAGATTAGGGATTCAAGCCAATGATAAAATAGCAATTATTTCACATAATAATCAAACCAAATGGAATATAACTGACCTTGGTGTTTTACAGGTGGGAGCGCAAGATGTCCCGATTTACCCTACTATCGCAGCTTCCGATTATGAATATATTATGAATCATGCTGAGGTTAAATTAGCCATCGTATCAAATGATGAAATTTATCAAAAATTAAAATCCGTTGCAAAAAATATTCCTACGCTTAAAGAAATTTATTCTTTTGATAATATAAACGAAGTAAAAAATTGGAACGAAATCATAGAATTGGGAAAAGATGAAAACAATCAACAAGATGTGGAAAATAGAAAAAATTCTGTTCAACCTGATGACTTGGCTACTTTGATCTATACTTCAGGAACCACTGGAAAGCCTAAGGGAGTGATGCTATCACACCGGAATATTGCTTCTGTAGTAACATCAGCAGCCAAAAGAATCCCTCCTCTACCCGACCAAGCCAGAACTATTAGTTTTCTGCCTTCATGTCATATTTTTGAAAGAATTATTCAATATTTATACACTTATAAAGGATATGGCATCTATTTTGCCGAATCCATTGACCAAATCGGAGAAAACATTCGAGAAGTCAAACCTCATATTTTTACAGCTGTCCCAAGACTTCTGGAAAAAGTATATGATAAAATTATAGCCAAAGGACAAGAATTAAACGGAATTAAAAAAGCTTTATTTTTTTGGGCCGTAAAAGTCGGTGAAAAATTTGATTTTAAAAAAGAAAATAAATTTCCATACAGCATTAAATTAAAAATAGCTCGTAAATTAATTTTCAGTAAATGGCAACAAGCACTTGGTGGAGAAGTTAGATATATTGTTTCCGGAAGTGCCGCACTACAACCACGCTTGCAAAGAGTTTTTAATGCAGCTCAAATTTTTATTTTGGAAGGATATGGCTTAACGGAAAGTGCCGGTGTAATTTCTGTAAATTCTCCCAATGCATTCTGGAAAATAGGAACTGTCGGTCCTCCAATTGACATTGTAGAAGTTAAAATTGCCGATGACGGAGAAATTCTTGCCAAAGGTCCAAATATCATGATGGGATATTATAAAGACCCCGAAAAAACCGCAGAAGTAATAACTGATGGCTATTTACATACGGGAGATATTGGTGAATTGGATAAAGATGGCGTGCTAAAGATAACTGATAGAAAAAAAGAAATGTTCAAAACCTCGGGGGGTAAATACGTAGCACCACAACTTTTGGAAAATGCGATGAAACAATCTCCTTTTATTGAACAAATTATGGTGGTAGGAGAAGGACAAAAATTAGTATCTGCTCTGATACAACCCAATTTCCCTTTTGTAAAAGAATGGGGAAAAAGACATCAATTAAATCTACCGGAAAATCCGAAAGAATTAATTAAACATTCCCAAGTTATTCAAAGATTTCAAAAAGAAATAGATAAATATAACCAAGATTTTGGTAAATGGGAAAAAATCAAACTTTTCCGTCTGACCCCTGATGAATGGACGGTTGAAGCCGGGCATTTGACCCCTACTATGAAACTCAAAAGAAAAATCATCAAAGAAAAATATCAACATCTTTATAATGATATTTATGATAATCTATAAAAGTAATTCACTTCCTTTTTCTTAATTAAAAGAGTTTATTTGATAAATATGTTAATAACTATAAAAAATATAAATTAGTCTTCTATTTAATTTTTGTTAAATTTGCATCTTATAAAAAATACACTATGAGTAAAAAACGCTCACATGAAGATTTGATACAACGTTTTGAAAAAATGATTGTATCTGGAAAAAATTATTTTTTCGACTTAAATGAATTTCTGGAAATTATCGATCACTATATATTTATTGGAAATAACAATATGGCTTGGAAATCCCTAAGAGAAGCAGATAAACAAAATCCCGGAAATCCTGATATCGCTTTATTTAAAGCAGAGCTGTTGAGTCAAGAAAATAAGTTTGAAGAAGCTTTGGAAATTATAGAAGGAATTCAAAAAATAAAGATAGATATCGAAGTTTTTTTACTTGAAGCTGATATTTATTCTCGTACCAATCATCATCTCAAAGCTGTTAAAGCACTTCAAAAAGCTTTAAAAAATCAGATTCATGATCCGGAAATTTATGATTTGCTAACCATTGAATATCTTTATTTGGATGATTATGAAAATGCCTTAAAAGCAGCTTTATTAAGTTTAAAATTTGATCCGGAAAATCAAGCAGCTTTATACAATGCAATTTCATGTTATGATTATCTAAGTTTGACGGATAAAAGCATTCAGTTTCTTGAAAGCTATGTAGATAAACAGCCATTGAGTGAAATCGGATGGAGTTTATTAGCAAAAAAATATCTGGAAAAAAAAGAATACTACAAGGCACTCAATGCATTGGATTATGCTATTGCAATTGATGATAAATTTCTAGGGGCATACTATGACAAAGCATTTGTTCTTACACATTTGGGAAATTACAATGATGCCATCAATTTATACAAGATAACATTGGAAATATCAGACCCTACCCCTTTTGCTTACTATCATATTGCAAAAAACTATGAACTCGATCAACAACCGGACAAAGCCATTGAATTTTATAATAAAGCCCTTGATGAAGATCCCGGACATTATAAATCTTGGTATAAATTAATCAATTTGTTGGAAAAAAATAATAAATTTGAAGAAGCCCTTCAAAAAAGTTTGGAGGCAATTAAAATCAGTCCAACCCAACAAATTTATGAACAACATGCAGAGTTACTTTTAAAACAAAATCAAATAGAAAAAGCAATTAAAGCATTGGAAAACAGCATCAAATTTGGCCCTTTGAAAGTGCCGGTAGTATTGCAATTAGCTGATTTATACCTGAAAATTCACGATAAAGAAAATTATCGTTCCTTACTTTTAGAAGCCAATAAACAGTTCCCTGACTGCAAAAAAATCCAAAACAAAATGAGCGGAAATTAATATGAAAAAATTTAATCCGAAGCTCATACTTAAAGCTATGGCTATGGGAGCTGCAAATGTTATCCCGGGAGTTTCGGGGGGAACTATCGCTTTGATAACAGGA
>JALSTJ010000414.1 GCA_026983815.1 Flavobacteriales bacterium | reverse complement strand
TGATTGTATTCGGAGTTTATTTAGTAAATTTGTCGTCTGATAAATCAAAATAAAATCTATGTTATTTTCAATGACCGGCTACGGAAAAGCCGAAAAGCAAATCAACGCTAAAAATATACAAGTTGAAATACGCTCGTTAAACAGTAAAAATTTGGATTTAAAAATGCGTATTCCTAGCGAATATAAGGAAAAAGAAGTTGAAATTAGAAACCTTATTTATAAAAATCTCAAACGTGGAAAAGTAGAACTTAATTTTAATGTAGAGGATTTATCCGATGCGCCGAAGAATAAAATTGAACCCAATATTGTGAAGGATTATATGAAACAACTGACAACAATTTTTCCCGATTTGGATAAGAATATTGTATTGTCGTCTGTGTTGAAAATGCCTGATATTTTAAAAACCGATGAAAAAGAATTTGACGAGCAAGAATGGAAAAATATCCTTCCTATTATTGAAGAAGCTATTCAAAAACTGAATAATTTCAGGCAGGAAGAAGGAAAGTCGCTTGAAAAAGATTTGCGTTCAAACATTGATAAAATTGAAAAATTATTGGTTGATGTATCCGGTTTAGATGAAAATAGAATTCAAAGAAAAAAGGAAAAGATAAGAAGTGATTTAGAACAATTACAAACCAAAATTGACGAAAATAGGTTTGAACAAGAATTGATTTTTTACGTTGAAAAATTTGATATTAATGAAGAAAAAGTCCGTTTAAAAAATCACTTGGTATATTTTATCAAAGAGTTAGATGAAAATGTATCGGTAAAAGGAAAAAAATTAGGATTTATATCACAGGAAATCGGACGTGAAATCAATACGATGGGGTCAAAGGCTAATGATAGTGAAATTCAACAAAAAGTTGTTCAAATGAAAGATGCTTTGGAACAAATTAAGGAACAAGTTTTAAATGCGGTTTAGATTATGTATCACTATATTATCGTTGGTTTTGGCGTAGCCGGATATTCATTTTCACAAATTTTAGAGGAAAATCAAAGAAATTTTATCGTTTTTGACAATCAATCTCAACAATCTACACGTATTGCCGGCGGAATGTATAACCCTATCATACTCAAACGCTTCACACCTGCGTGGCAAGCGGCAGAGATGTTGCCTTATGCCTTGTTGCAATTTCAAAAAGCAGAATTGAAATATAAAAACAAATATATTTTTCCATTAGATATTTACAGAAAATTGGCTTCGGTTGAAGAACAAAACAATTGGGTTGTCGCTTCGGATAAACCTGTGATGAAGGATTTTATGCAAAGTATCTCATATTCAAAAATTGATGGTATTGATGCCCCTTTCGGTTTTGGCGTTTTAAAAGGAACGGGCATTGTAAACGTAGGAAATGTATTGGACGATGCTATTCGTAAATTAAAAAAAACAGAGCAATATTTCCGAGAAACTTTTGATTATGACGATTTGATTATTCACGAAGATTATGTTGAATACAAAGGAATAAAAGCAAAGAATATAGTGTTTTCAGAAGGTTTTGGCGTAAAGCAGAATCCGT
>JALSTJ010000413.1 GCA_026983815.1 Flavobacteriales bacterium | reverse complement strand
ATAAGCAAGTTCGCAATAGAATTGCTACGCACAACTTGCAAAAAGCCATTAAATCTAAACCGGCTTTGTTCTACGTGAAAGATTTTGCCAAACGTATCGAAGTGGGAAATACCGAAGACGATATGAAGCGTATTGCAGAAGTTGATTGGATTATCGAAGTAGTCCCTGAACGTTTGGATATTAAAAAAGCTGTTTTTGATCAAATTGAAAAACATAGGAAAGAAGGCACTATCGTTTCGTCAAATACATCGGGAATTCCTATTCATTTGATGGCAAACGGACGTTCGGAGGATTTTAAAAAGAATTTTTTAGGCACGCATTTTTTTAATCCCGTTCGTTATTTGCGATTATTGGAAATTATTCCTACACAAGATACCGATAAGGAATTGGTTGATTTCTTTTTGGAATATGGTGATAAATTTTTAGGAAAAACAACCGTTTTAGCCAAAGATACCCCCGCTTTTATCGGCAACAGAATCGGTGTTTATGGAATTATGGATATTTTGCATTTGGTAAAAGATTTGGATTTAACGGTTGAAGAAGTGGATAAACTTACCGGTCCGGTTATCGGTCGCCCCAAATCAGCAACTTTCAGAACTGCCGATTTGGTTGGCTTGGATACTTTGGCTCATGTAGCTACGGGACTTTATGAAAATGTTCCCAATGACGAAGCGCACGACACCTTTAAGTTACCCGATTATATCCAAAGAATGTTGGAAAAAAACATGTTGGGGGATAAAACCGGAAGTGGCTTTTATAAAAAAGTAAAAAAAGACGGTAAAAAAGAAATTTTGGCTTTGGATTTGGATACGTTGGAATATCGTCCGAAAAAGAAAGCCAAATTTGCTACACTTGAACTGACACAAGGTATTGACAATGTAAAAGATCGTTTTAAGGTATTGGTTAAAGGCAAGGACAAAGCGGGAGAATTTTATCGCAAAACTTTTAGTGGTTTATTTAGTTATGCTTCCAATAGAATTCCTGAAATAGCCGATCATTTATATCAAATTGATGATGCGGTTGAAGCCGGTTTTAATTGGAAAATCGGACCTTTCAAAATGTGGGACGCCATAGGAGTGGAGAAAGCTATTGAAATGATGAAAAAGGAAGGCAAAGCGCCAGCTTCTTGGGTAAACGATATGCTTTCAAAAGGAATCACTTCTTTTTATACGGTTAAAGACGGAGCTACTTATTACTACGACATAAATGCAGGGGAATATAAGAAAATACCCGGACAAGATGATTATATTTATTTGGACAATTACAGAACTACCAATACGCTTTGGAAAAATGATGATGCTTCCATTATCGATTTAGGCGATGGCATTATCGATATTGAATTCCATTCCAAGATGAATACTTTGGGTGTTGGTGTTATCCAAGCGATTAATAAAGCTATTGATATGGCAGAAGCCAAGTATGACGGATTGGTTATCGGTAATCAAGGAGAACAATTTTCGGTGGGAGCCAATTTGGCTTTGGTTTTAATGTTGGCGGTAGAACAAGAATTTGATGAGTTGTA
>JALSTJ010000412.1 GCA_026983815.1 Flavobacteriales bacterium | reverse complement strand
GATTTTTAGGACAAGAAGTCATTAAAAGGTTGAAAAAAGAAGCCTTTGAATTGACAGGTCTTGCTCGTTCTGAAAAATCGGAAAAGAAATTGAAAGCGTTGGGCGTAGAACCTGTTTCCGGGAGTTTGGAAAATATTAAAGAATGGGAAAAAGCATTAAACAATCAAAATATAGTGATTCACTGTGCCGCACCTGTTGAATTTTGGGGCAAATGGAAAAAATTTGAAAAAGGAATTCTTAATGCAACCAAAGCACTTTATCAAGCCAGTGAAAAACACGGAGTAAAACGGTTTATTTTTATCAGTTCGGAAAGTGTTCTACAAGATAAAAAAGACTTAATAGACATTGACGAAACGGAACCTTACCCCAAAGAACCCAATTCATATTATGGAAAAGCAAAAATGCTTGCTGAAAAATTTATATTAAAACAAAACGGGTCTATGAGTAGCGTGATAATAAGACCAACCTTTATTTGGGGCAAAGGAGTAAAAGCATTGGAAACGATTGTCGGTAAAATAAAATCCAATGATTTTATGTGGATTGATAACGGAAAATCCTTGTTTGAAATGGTGCACGTAAAAAATGTTGCGGAAGCCGTATATTTGGCTATACAACACGGAAAAAACAAAGGAATTTACTTTGTAACAGATGATAATCCGCAACCTGTTCGTACCTTTTTAACCCGGTTGATAGAAACACAAGGAATACAACCGCCTCAAAAGAGTATTCCAAAATGGCTGGCAATCACACTGGCAACAATCATCGAAAAGATATGGAAAACATTCGGACTAAAATCAACACCTATGATTACACGATTTGATGTTGCCTTTGTAGCAATGGGAAGAAAATATAACATCTCAAAAATTAAAACCGAGTTAAAATATACCCCCATTATTTCCCAACAAGAAGGAATGCAAGAAATAGGTCGGTAGGTTTGGATTATACGAACGATATGTAGTGGAACAAAGATAGCGTAACAGTAAGTCATTTAATACCCAATATTAACCCTAATTTCTCTTTCGGTATGAGTTGGCGACCCGGTAAATGGATAAGTTACCACTTTGCATTCACTTACGGCTCTACTTTGACCTATTTTGAAAATGTCCCTCGGAAAATTCAATTCAATTACGGTATGCGAATAACCCCTTTTTACAAAAACAAATGGCGAATATTAAGAAATATGCGGATAGAATTTATTTCAATAAACGGCTGGTTTCCTGATATTGGAGAATGTTCAGAAACTCCCTTCCCCGTTTATCCTTTGTTTTATTGGCAGTGGCAAAGAAATAAACATTAAAATATAAGATAAGCAATGCGGGGAAAAGTGCTTAAAATGAAAATAATGAATAAAATTAAACAACATAGCGGTTTTGAAAATGAAGTGCTATAAATCCCGCACTGCGCATAGCCAAACCGTTAAACAAATTTCACACGTTAAGTATATTTAAATAAAGATAAAAATTGCGGATAGAAAATATCTATGAGGAAAGAATTTTCGCAAAAGGGCTAACAGTTATATTTGCTATAGCTACGATGGGGTTT
>JALSTJ010000411.1 GCA_026983815.1 Flavobacteriales bacterium | reverse complement strand
TTTTGATTAAATTTCCAAAACTTTCATCAGCCAATACTTCCGAGTTGATTACTACATTTTCTCCATCATTTTGTTTGAGTTGCTCATAAATAGCATTCCAAGCACCCAAATCATTCCATACAAATTCTGCGGGTAAAACATACACATTATCCGCTTTTTCCAAAATTCCGTAATCTATTGAGATGTTTTGAAGTTCGGGAAAATTTTTCTTGATAAAATCCTTCTCCAAATACGAATTATAGATATCATCATTAGTTGAAAACTTTTGATACATTTGCGGTAAATATTTTTGAAAAGCTTCCAAAATCGATTGGGCGCTCCATACAAAAATTCCGGCATTCCATAAATAATTTCCTTCCGAAAGAAATTGTAAGGCGGTTTGTCTATCGGGTTTTTCCGTGAATTTTATCACTTTTTTTAAATCGTTTGAATCCGATTTATCATATTGTATATATCCATATCCCGTATGCGGATGATTGGGAACAATTCCCAAGGTAATCAGCTTATTACCTTGTTGTGCGGCAGTAAAAGCGGTGTTTATATTTTCTTCAAATTTTTCTTCATGGGCAATATAATGATCCGAAGGAGCTACAAGCATAACTGCATCGGGATCTTTTTGGTATATTTTTTTAGCGGCATATAAAATTGCCGGAGCCGTATTGCGCATAAGGGGTTCCATAATCACTTGATGAGCTGAAATTTCGGGTAATTGTTTCAAGATAATCTCTTGATATCTCTCATTGGTAAGGATATAAATTTGGTCAGCTGGAATAATTTTTTGTAAACGCTCAAAGGTTTGTTGCAAAAAAGATTTTCCCGTTCCCAACAAATCCAAAAATTGTTTGGGATGTTCTGCGGTGCTTTCGGGCCAAAAACGCGAACCGATTCCACCCGCCATGATTATTCCGTAATTATGTTCATTCATAATCTATTGATTTTTTCCACCGGCAAAACTTTTGCATTTTGGTGAATAAGATATTTTTTATGATTTTGTATATTTAAACAGCTATATCTGGTTCTTCTTTTTTCTTTCAATTCAAAAATTTGACCGTTTTCCATTTTGAAAATGGTTCCGGGATTCAATTCAAAAACATATTTTAATTGTTCATTATTGTGCTTATCATACTTGGATAATTCGACAAATAGTTTTCCATCACCACTTGTAGAAGCTTTAGGATTTTGAGCATATAAATTTAATAGTGGGATAATTTCGCTTGGAAATATTTCGGGTTGATTAAATTCTGTTATAAGTTCTCCAAAAATACCCTTCCACTCTACTCCATGTGGTTTTATATGTCTCCCGTATTTTTTGTAGGTATAATAATGAGCCAATTCATGCAATAATGTCAATAAAAATTGATAAGGATTTAAATCTTGATTTACAGTTATTTGATGACGTCCCCAATTCAATTTTCGATAATCTCCCAATTTACTAGTTCTCCTTTTTGAAATTTTAAGAGTTAGTTTCTTTTGTTGCTGCAACAAATTCCATATTTTTTCAACAGCAGCATCGGGAATATATTTTGAAAGAATATCAATTTCTTGTCTCATTAATTCAAAGGAATATTTAAAGTTATCGGAATCATCAAATGATGAATATAAGAACCTTCGATAATTTCTTTAATTCCCAAAACCGCATTAAAATCTAAAGTAGTTCCATTGTTCATTCTTAAACCAAATCCTGATAATATCCGTGAATCAAAAGTATTAATTTTAGATAAATTTTTATCATGGGAAATTAATAATGAAGGAATATAACCTAAAGAAAAATAAAAATTCTTAAATAAATTAAGGTTATAAGTCAAATCAAAATCCAGATATTTTAATTGTAAATCCAGTGCTTTTACAGAAAAAATATTCAAATTCAATTTCTTTTTAATTTCCGTATTGGTATAGTTGATATTGAATTTTGCAGTTCCTATTTTTCCATCATATCTTAAAAAAATTCCGGCTTTATATAGAGCAACTAAATCCGCCAGCTGTGGCGTGCCTTTGACAACCTTATTACCTTCCAATATAGAATTGATATTGGTATTGATTGCCAAATCGGGAAGTATGGCTGATGAAATATTCAACCCCGCAGTAATCCCGTATCTAAATGATTTTTGTGCATGAACATCTAAAATAATCAAAAAGAAGCTAAAAAAAATCAATTTTTTCATTAAGAAGCTTTTTGGAGTTTATTCAATAGATTTTTTGTCATACGTTTTTCAACATAATTCTTATCCACTACTAATTTTTGTATATCAGTTCCGGGCAATTGAAACATATCTTCATTTAAAACGGCTTCAACCAGCGAACGTAAACCTCTTGCGCCCAATTTGAATTCAACAGCTTTTTTTACAATAAAATTCAATGCGTCTTCTTTGAAAATCAATTGAATTCCATCCATTTCAAATAACTTTTGATATTGTTTAATCAAAGCATTTTTGGGTTCAGTCAAAATTCGTTTAAGGGCTTTTTCATCCAATACATTCAGATAAGTTAATACCGGTAATCGTCCGATAATTTCAGGAATTAATCCGTATTTTTTTAAATCGGTCGGGATAACATATTGCAAAATATTATCTTCTGCTATTTTTTCTTGTTTTGAAGCACTATATCCCAAGGGTTGAACATTGATTCGCTTACTGATAATTTTATCAATTCCGGCAAATGCACCTCCCGCAATAAACAAAATATTTTGTGTATTGACTTTTATAAACTCTTGATTGGGATGTTTTCTTCCGCCTTGCGGTGGCACGTTTACAACTGTTCCTTCCAATAATTTCAGTAGGGCTTGTTGAACTCCTTCTCCCGACACATCTCTGGTAATGGAAGGATTATCCCCTTTACGTGCAATCTTATCAATTTCATCGATAAAGACAATCCCTCTTTCCGCCAATTCCACATTATAATCGGCAGCTTGTAATAAACGGGTCAAAATGGTTTCCACATCTTCTCCTACATAACCGGCTTGTGTTAAAACCGTAGCATCTACAATAGCAAAAGGAACATCCAACATTTTGGCGATGGTTTTTGCCATCAAGGTTTTTCCTGTTCCGGTCTCTCCTATCATGATGATATTGCTTTTTTCAATCTCGACATCGTCAACGCTTGAATCTTGCATTAATCTTTTATAATGATTATACACGGCAACAGACAAAGTTTTCTTGGCTTGTTCTTGTCCGATAACATATTGATTGAGATATTCATATATTTCTTTGGGACGTTTCAACTGCAAATCTTTATCGTAATTTTCTTTTTTCCTAAAATGCAGTTCATTTTTCACGATTTCGTGGGCTTGACGCGCACAATCATCGCAAATAAATGCATCAATCCCGGTAATCATTAGATTTACTTCATCTTCACTTCTTCCACAAAAAGAACATTTTCTTTTTTCTTGGTTCATATTTATCTTGTTTTTTAATGGATAAAACCTTCACTAACAATATGTTAATGAAGGTTTTATAAACATAATATATAAAATTATTTTTCTTTTCTTTCCAATACTTCGTCAATTAAACCATATTCTTGAGCTTCTTTTGCTATCATCCAATAATCACGGTCGGCATCTTTTTCAATTTTCTTTTTGGTTTTGCCGGCATGTTTACTCAAAATATCATATAATTCATCTTTCAACCGCAAAATTTCCCGTGCAGTAATTTCTATATCGGAAGCTTGTCCTTGCACACCTCCCAAGGGCTGATGAATCATTACGCGGGCATGTGGTAATGCAGCTCTTTTTCCGTCGGCACCGGCAGCCAAAAGCACTGCGCCCATTGATGCCGCCAAACCTGTGCAGATGGTAGCAACATCCGGTCGAATATATTGCATGGTATCATAAATACCCAATCCTGCATAAACTCCACCACCGGGAGAGTTGATATATATCTGAATATCTTTTGAAGCATCCAAACTTTCCAAAAACAACAACTGCGCTTGCAAAATATTGGCTACTTGATCATCAATAGCAGTTCCCAAAAATATTATTCTGTCCATCATCAAACGAGAAAAAACATCCATTTGAGCAACATTCAATTGTCTTTCTTCAATAATATATGGCGTCATGCTGTTTTCAAAAGCATCCAGCGTCAAACTTGAAATTCTTTTTTGCGATTGTGCAAATTTTCTAAAATCTTTTCCTAAGTTTTTCATAATTAATAATTTATATCAGGAATTATTATTTTTTATCTTTATCCAAAAATTTGTTATAAGTCATTTTTACTTCCTCAACGGGAATTTTTTCCTTGTATAATTTAACCAATTTTTTCTTCACTATTTGATCCGAAAGACGTCTGACTTCCTCTTCATTTTGCAAAACATTTTGCGCAATTTGATCCATTTGTTCTTCATCGGGAAGTGCTTGTCCGTATTGAAGCATTTGCAATTTTAAAATATCTTTTACCAAATTTACCATTTCTTCATAAGCAACTTTAATCCCGTATTTTTTGATAATTCCTTCTTCGATCAATTGATATTTTAATCCTTTTTCAGCTTTTTTGTATTCTTCGTCCGCTTCTTTATCTTTTATTTTTCCTTGGGAATCTATTTCTATCCAACGTTTCAAAAAATCTTCGGGTAAATCCACTTGAACTTTTTCAAACAATTTTTCAGTTACATCATTAAGTAATTGATTATCTGATGTTTGCTCTAATTGTTTTTCGATATCTTCTTTTATAAATTTGCGTAAAGCTTTTTCATCTGCTATTTTACCTTCCCCGAATACTTTATCCAAAAGTTCTTTGTTTATTTCCGCCGGTTTCAATTCAAAAGCTCCTTCTACTTTAAATTTTAAAGGGACTTCCAAACCATGAACTTTGTCGTGAGATACATTCAAGGCAGTCATCAAAGCATGCGGATCTTGATATAGATCTTTTGAATTGATTTCTATCTCATCTCCTTTTTTCTTTTCTAAAAATTCTTTTTGAGCTTTTTTTGTCAAATCATCCAATCTAACCGTTGTTTGACTTTTGATTCCTTCTGCATCATTTTCAAAAGTTCCCAATACAAAACTATGCTCTTTTACTTCGTCCAAATCCGAAAAAGCTCCATATTGTTCTTGTATTCTTTTGACTTCATCATCAATCATTTTTTTATCTGCTGTTATCTTGTAAGATTTTATTCCTTCTAGTTTTTCCAAATCCACATCAACTTTGGGTGCCAAACCCAATTCATAATTAAATTCAAAATTTTCCGTATTTTCCCAATCAATTTCTTTTTGATCTTTGGCTGGAATAGGATATCCCAATAAACCCAATTTGTTTTCTTCTATATGTTTATTGATTGCTTCTTGTAAAATATTGTTTACTTCATCGGCTATCAGAGCTTTTTCGTATCTTTGTTTGATAAGCGTCATCGGAACTTTTCCCTTTCTAAAACCGGGCATTTCCATATTTTTTCTATAATCTTTCAGTTTTTTTTCAACCTTTTCTTGATAATCCTTAGGTTCAATTTTGATATTAACTTTTTGTGTTAAACTTTCTTTTTTATTAGTTGTTATTTGCATTTGATATACTGATTTATTATTGTTTGGCAAAAATACGGAAATTATTATAAATTATAGTATAAAGCAACCGGTATTTAACTTTTTATAAATAAAAAAGTCCGGCAACAACCGGACTATTAATAATATGAAAGTACTTTTTTAAACAAATACAGATTCTTTTTTCAATTCTTTTACGATGTAATAATAAAATGCAACACGCAATTTTTGTCTTTCGGACTTAAACTTGTCGCAAGCACCTTCCAAAGCTTTTTTGATTTTCTTTTCATCAGTTACAGCCAATTTTTTTACGATAAAATTGTCTTCAACTCTTTTTAGCTCAACATTATCGCCACATGATACCAAAGAAGCATCACGTAGATAAATTGAAGGTCCTTGGGATTTAGCTACTGCTCTTAGTAAAGCTTCGTCAGCAGAAACCCCCACTTTTTTTAATTGGTCAGCAGCTTTTGCTACTACGTCATCAAATTTGCTCATAATTGTAATTTTTAAATTTTTATGGTCAAAATTAACATTATTTTTTTAAATAACAAAAAAAATTATAAATTTTCATGTATTTAAAGAAAAAAATGGAGTTTTAAATGAAGAAACATCTAAAAATTCATAAATAAAGGTTTGTCATTCATCCAATTTGAAATTTCAGTTTTAGTTTGCTTGATTATTTCTTCATCTTCAAAATTTATAATAATACGGTCGATATAATCTACTATTCTATCCATATCTTCTTCCGTTAAACCTCTGGTCGTAATTGCCGGTGTTCCCACTCGAATACCTGAAGTGATGAAAGGAGATTTATCATCAAAAGGAACCATATTTTTATTAACGGTTATATGCGCTTGAACCAAAGCTTTTTCCGCTTCTTTTCCCGTTATATTTTTGTTTCTCAAATCAATTAACATCATATGATTGTCCGTTCCTCCTGAGATCACATGATAATCTCTTTTGACAAAAGCTTTTGCCATAGCTTGTGAATTTTTTCTGACTTGGATAATATAGTTGAGATAATTGTCTTGTAACGCTTCATAAAAAGCAACCGCTTTTCCAGCAATCACATGTTCCAATGGGCCACCTTGCATTCCGGGAAAAACAGCTGAGTTCAAAACGGCTGACATCATTCTGACTTTTCCTTTGGGAGTTTTTAGTCCCATAGGATTTTCAAAATCTTTACCCATAAGTATCATACCTCCGCGAGGACCTCTCAAAGTTTTATGAGTAGTTGTCGTTACAATATGAGCATAAGGAATAGGGTCGGTCAGAACACCTTTGGCTATCAAACCGGAAGGATGAGAAATATCTGCCATTAATAAAGCGCCCACTTCATCGGCTACTTCTCTGAATTTTGCAAAATCCATATCTCGAGAATAGGACGATGCCCCCGCTACAATCAATTTCGGTTGATGCTGCAAGGCCTGTTCTCTCATTTTATCATAATCTATTCTCCCGGTTTCTTTATCTACTCCGTAGGATACAAAATTGTATAATTTTCCCGAAAAATTAACGGGTGAACCGTGCGTTAGGTGTCCTCCGTGGGATAAATCAAAACCCATAACGGTATCTCCGGGTTGTAATAATGCAAAATAAACTGCGGCGTTAGCTTGTGAACCCGAATGGGGTTGAACATTGGCATATTCGGCTCCAAAAAGCTCTTTTGCTCTATCAATTGCCAGTTGTTCCACCTTATCTACTACCTCACAACCACCGTAATAGCGTTTTCCCGGATATCCTTCGGCATATTTGTTGGTCAGCACCGAACCCATTGCTTTAAGCACTTCATCGCTTACATAATTTTCCGATGCTATCAATTCCAAACCTTCGGTCTGACGCTGGGTTTCTTCTTGTATTAAATCAAAAAT
>JALSTJ010000410.1 GCA_026983815.1 Flavobacteriales bacterium | reverse complement strand
ATCGGTTATGGAAATATGGGAAAAGCATTTGCTAAAAAACTAAAAGGATTTGATGTGGAAGTATTGGCTTATGATATCAAAAAAAATGTAGGAGATGAAAATGCCAAACAAGTTGCACTCGATGAAATTTTTGAAAAAACAGATATTTTAAGCTTACATGTTCCGCATACTGATTTGACTTATAAAATGGTCAATACAAAATTTATTAATAAATTTGAAAAAAATTTTTGGTTCCTCAATACTGCAAGAGGAACGGTTGTGGACACCAAAGATTTGATAAAAGCCGTAAAATCAGGAAAAATATTAGGTGCCGGTTTGGATGTATTGGAGTATGAAAAATCAAGTTTTGAAAATATGTTTGAAAATAATAGTTTGCCTTCCGATTTCAAGGAACTTATAGAAAGAGATAATGTAATACTTACACCGCATGTAGCGGGCTGGACTGTTGAAAGTAAAAGAAAATTAGCACAAGTTATACTGAATAAAATAAAAAAAGAATATGAGTAAAAAAATATTTGAAAGAAGCAATTATCAATGCGAATTGTGTGGAAATACTGAAAATATTAGTATTTATAGTGTTGAACCCAAAACTTATGATAATAATGAAATAGTTATCTGCGAGACTTGTAAAAATCAAATCGAACAACCCGAAACTATGGATCCCAATCATTGGCGATGTCTCAATGACAGCATGTGGAGTGAAATCCCGGCAGTTCAAGTAATGGCTTGGAGGATGCTCAACCGTCTTAAAAATACCGAAGGATGGGCTTTGGATTTATTGGATATGATGTATTTGGATGATGAAACCATGGAATGGGCAAAAGCAACCGGTGAAGGAAATGATGAGGATGCTGTGGTTCATAAAGATAGCAATGGAGCCATACTGAAAGATGGAGACAATGTAGTGTTAATCAAAGATTTGAATGTAAAGGGCGGAGGATTTACCGCCAAACGAGGAACAGCGGTCAGACGCATTCGTTTAGTTCCTGATAATCCCGAACATATTGAAGGAAAAGTGGAAGGACAACAAATTGTAATTTTGACTAAATTTGTTAAAAAGATATAATTTTTTAATAAATTTTCATATTTTTGTTTTAAACTTTATTTTTATGAAAAAATATTTTTATTAGTAATCTTATTCATGGGTTTACACCTACAAGCCCAAACTTCAAACCAAAAAGCTGATTTACAAAATGTCTTAAAGGTTGATTTGGTTAGTGTATATTATGGTGTAGTGAGTTTATCTTTTGAAAAACCTGTAAATCATCATTCTTTCCTATATACCGCTGATGTTGAACTGGGATTCAGAGTTTTAGGTTTTGGTTTCAATTATAATTACTATATTTTTGATAAAGCACCTTATGGTTTATATCTTTCACCGGGAATTGAATTATTAGCCATTACAACAGATAATCCCGATGTAGGTTTGGCGCCTAATATTGCAGCAGGATATCAATATATTCTTCCCAAACAAAATTTTGTGATAGATTTAAAAGTTGGAGTGGCTGCCTTTGCTTTTCAAATAATAAATCAAAAACCTATGGGTT
>JALSTJ010000409.1 GCA_026983815.1 Flavobacteriales bacterium | reverse complement strand
TATTCGTTATAAAAAACCCGGAAAAATATTGTCAAAATTGATACCTTTTTCCAAAAAAATCACCATCGGAAAAAACGTATTCGGAACTGATCCCGAATTGTTTTACGATATGATTCTCAGAAGAAGAAATGCTTCCAATGCCGCTTTTAGCTGTGGTGCAGGGTCTGTTCAACGTAGAAGCGCTTTGCAAAAATTGGCGGAAGAAGAAAAAGAAGAAAAAATCAATGAAATACTAAAAAAACTTAAAAACAAATCAGCAGTCGATATAGAAGCCGAAAAAAAACGTTTAGCCAAAGAAATTCCTTTAAGACCTTTTGCGCATCATATTTCGGAAGATATTTTCACTTCCATTCTTTTGCATTCGCGCAAATGGAAATCCTATCAACATCCTTATCCGGAATGTAAAATGTTATCACCACAATCTTTTGATATTTTCATCAAACAATTCTCTCGTTACGCCGAAGGAACTATTGATATTACTTTCAGCAAAAATAATCCGGTGTTCAAAAAGGGTTTAACTTTAAGACAACGCTTGGCTTATTTGGAAACCATTTGGTCTTATTTGTCTCCTTTTTGGTTGTTGATATTTATTTTATATCCGATAGTTTTCTTTTTTACATTAATTCCGCCACTCAAAGCTTTTTCTTTTGATTTTTTTGTGCGAATTGTTCCTTTTCTTATGCTTAATGTAGTGGTAACTCATATTGGAAACTGGGGTAAAAACACCACAAGACCCGAACAATTTTATCAAGCCGGTTTTTGGTATAAATTACAATCTTTATATAAAGTTTTGGTAAAGGGAAATATAAAATTTAATGTTACCAGCAAAACCATCAAATACAGTCAAAGCAATTTGAAACATATTTGGCCGCATTTGGCAATTTTTATTTTGACATTTTTAGGAATCGGATACAATCTCTATCTGGTGTATAAAGGCACGCATCCTTCGTATTCGGCATTTTTTGCCAATGTTTTTTGGAGCGCTTTCACCTTTTATCTATTGATGCCTTTTGTCAGAGCGGCTTACTGGAACAAAGATATGTTTACAGCGTCTGTTAATCATTATTTGAAAAAGAAAAACAAAAAATCATGAAAATTGTTATTGATTTAAGCAAAATCGGAAAATTTTTTCGAAAATTGGTAAAACCCTTGGTAATGTTATCCGCACTTTATATCGGAGCAAACATTGTTTTATTTATCGAAAAAGCCCGCCCTTCGGATTTTGGTTTTTATAAGGATATTTTTTCAAAAGAATTGGTTATCAAACCTTCGGATACTTATCCCTTGAGAAAAATTCAAGACAGTCTAAGTCCGCAAGACTTGGAAGATGCAAAAATTGCTTGGAAATATTTTGAAAACAACTATCAACCCAATACCGGTCTCTATAATAGTGTGGATAAATATCCCGCGACTACTTTTTGGGATATTACCAGTTCTTTTCATGCGTTGATGAGTGCTTATGAAATCGGATTAATCGACAGCTTGGAATTTCATCAAAAAATGAATAAAGCCCTTCATACTTTACAAAAAATTCCTTTGTTTGACAATGAACT
>JALSTJ010000408.1 GCA_026983815.1 Flavobacteriales bacterium | reverse complement strand
ATCTCTTAATTATTTAGAATTGTTATAAATAGTTTGTATCTTTGCCATAACAAAACACGAGCTGATGATTGTTGATGCACATACAAAAATTGCCAAAATCCTAAAAGAAAACCCCAAAGCCATTGAGATTATAGCCGGAATTAATCCGATGTTTAAAAAGTTGGAAAATCCTATTTTGCGTAGAAGTTTGGCTACCCGTGTCAGTGTCAAAGATGCGGCGAAAATTGGAAAAATGGATGTCAATGATTTTCTGAAAGCATTGGAAAAATCCGGTTTTGAAGTAAAATATTCGACAGAGCAATCAGATGAAAAAAACTTAAAAATACTTCCACCCGATTTTAGCAATCGTGAAATTATCACTTTGGATGTGCGTCCCATTATAGCCGAAGGAAAAGACCCTTTCGGTTATATCAACAAAGTGGCAAAAAAAATAAAACCCGAGCAAATTCTTTTGATTATCAACGATTTTGAACCCATTCCGTTGATTGATTTTTTGATAAGTAAGAACTTTATCCACTGGATGAAACAAGATGAAGAAGGAAACTATTTGACTTATTTTAAACTCAATTGCAAAAAAGGAAATTTTTTCCAAAGACTTTTCGGCAAGAAAATTCCTTGTAAATATCATAGCATAGAAAAAAACGATAATGCAGCGGATACAACTGAAAAATCGACGGAAGAATCGCAAGTGGATACGGAAAATTTTGATAAAATCAAACAAAAATTTAATGGAAAATTAGTAGAAATCGATGTGCGAAATTTGGAGATGCCCTTACCGATGAAAACCATATTGGAAAAATTGGAAGAATTGCCCGAAGGATATGCACTTTTTGTTCATCATAAACGTATTCCGCAGTTTTTGTTGCCCGAATTGGAAAAACGCCATTATCAAATTACAGCAAAAACAGTAGAACCCGATTATACTTTTTTAATCATTTATAAAGATCAAAACAATGGCTAAAAGTTTACATACGGATTTAGCACCGGACATAAGTGTAGTAAAACCTCATTTTTTATTTGCCGCTATCGGCTTATTTTTCCTTGGAATTCTTTTGGTTTTTGCCTCCCCGGATTTTTTACAAGCTTATTTCAATCATAAGCTGTTGGCTATTACACATACCGCTGTTCTCGGTTGGCTGATGATGCTGATTTTCGGTTCATTGTATCAATTGATTCCCGTGGTTTTTGAAACATCTTTATACAGCGAAAAACTGGCAAAATTCACTTTTTGGCTAACGGCATTCAGTATCGTTTTTCTTATTTATGCTTTTTGGATAGGAGATTATACCGGTTTATTGCCCGTTGCAGCAACTTCAATGTATCTTTCGCTGTTTTTTTTCGTTTTTAATGTAGGGATGAGTTATAAAAATGCACGAATTAAAAATGTAAAATCATATTTCATTCTTGCAGCAATTCTTTGGCTATTCCTAACCGAAACCGAAGGACTTTTAATGGCTTGGAATTTCAAATACGGCTTTTATTCCGCTTCACATATTCAGCATTTACAAGGACACGCCATTATGGGATTGGTCGGTTTTTTTATGATGATGATTT
>JALSTJ010000407.1 GCA_026983815.1 Flavobacteriales bacterium | reverse complement strand
ACCGGACAAAACCAAGGGATATCTTTTAACTTTTATTGGAATTTTGGCGATGTCCAATGTATTTATTTTCAGTAAAGCCGCTTTGCAAGAAATAAAATTACCGCAATTCGGATTTTATTGGTTTTTAACCGGTTTTTTATTGGTTCTATTTTTGGCTATTTATAAAAATTCATTTAAAATATTAAAAAACTTTTCAAAAAGAGATTATTTACTTTTATTATTATTTGGTTTAATTGAAGTTACGTCTACAACCTTTTTCTTTATGTCCATTCGAAGTATGCCCAACCCAAGTATTGTAGCTTTTATGGGTAATTTGGGACCCGTTTTTGTTTTGATTTTAGGATTTTTTATTCTAAAAGAAAGATTTAATATCTGGGAACTTCTGGGAATTCTTATCACACTAACAGCTGCTTTTCTATTGAGTTATAATCCCAAGTGGATACATTTTAACGAAATATTTATCAAAGGAAGCAAATATGTATTGGGTTTTACATTTTTGTTTGCCGTAAGTTCAATCTTGATGAAAATAAATGTAGTTAAATTTTCACCGATTATTTTGGCATTAAACCGGACTTTTTTTCTTTTCCTTTTTTCATTTATTATTTTATATTACAAAAATCTGAGTTTAAAAATTTCTGTGAATGCTTTAAAAAATATTTTAGTCGGTTCATTTTTAGGACCTTTTTTAACAGCTATTGTCGGTTTATATGCACTGAAATACATAGAAGTTAGCAGAAAATCCATACTTTCATCAACCAAAGGACTCTTTGTATTATTGGGTAGTTATATGTATTTTGGAAAATTTCCTACAAATATCCAAATTATTGGAGGAATACTTTCAATTATTGGAGTTAGCTTGATAATTTTAGGTAAAAAAATGCTTCAAAAAAATGATTTGTAACCAAACGCACTTTTTTTTATATAAAAAAATGTTACTTTTGCAAGGTTAATGGCAACCAAACAGAGATTGCTCAAATTTGACAGCATGAAGAATAACAAAAAAATTGTTGATAATGTTCTTGACCTTATTGGTGATACACCAATGGTAAGATTAAACAAAGTAACTGATGGACTTCAGGGAAATTATTATGCCAAATTGGAATCCTTCAATCCAGGCGATTCCGTTAAGGATCGGATTGCCAAATATATTATTGAAAAAGCAGAATCTGAAGGTCGTATTCAACCTGGTGGAACCATCATCGAAACTACATCAGGAAATACAGGTTTTAGTCTGGCAATGTTGGGTGCCGTGCACGGGTATAAAGTTATTTTAGCAGTTAAAGACAAAGCTACCGAAGACAAAATTAATATGCTCAGGACCATGGGTGCCGATGTATATGTCTGTCCCTCGGAAGTTCCTGCCGAAGATCCGCGTTCTTATTACTCCGTTGCCCAACGATTACATGAAGAAAATCCCGGCTCATTATATGTCAATCAGTATTTTAATGAATTGAATATTAAAGCTCATTACTTTTCATCCGGAAAAGAAATTTGGGAACAAACCGATGGAAAAGTTACACATGTAATTGCATGTGCTGCTACCGGTGGAACTATATCAGGAATAGCACGTTACTTAAAAGAAAAAAATTCTGAAATTAAAATTCTGGGAGTGGATGCATATGGGTCTGCCTTGAAAAAATATCATGAAACAGGCATTTTCGATACCAATGAAATCTATTCTTATCGTATTGAAGGGTTGGGAAAAAATTTAATTCCAACGGCTACTGATTTTGATTTGATTGATTACTTTATGAAAGTTACCGATGAAAATGCCGCTTATAAAGCCCGTGAATTGGCACTAAAAGAAGGAATCTTTGCCGGTTATACCAGTGGTGCTGCTTTGGAAGCCGCCCATTTGTATGAAAAAGCAGGTTTTTTTAACAATGACAGCGAAATAGTTATTATATTCCCGGACCACGGTTCACGTTATATGGGAAAAATGTATAGCGACAAATGGATGATGGCACAAGGTTTTACAAAATTTATGGATCTGGAGAAAAAACGTGAAGTGGAAATTGTAAAATAATTACATATCTTTTCAATTAAATTAAACGCCAAAATTTAGCTTTTGGCGTTTTTTCATTTCTATTTATTTCAAAATTATTAACAATTGATTTTATCGATTATTTAATAATTACTATATTCATAATCTTTATTTATTTTTAACTAAAATATTTATAAAATTAACTCAATAATATAGCTATTTTTTAAATTTTATTAAAATATAACCAATCGCTTTGGTGTTAATAACTTTCCTTTGAATTTATAATTAATTAATATTCCAAATGATATATTTTTTTATTTTTATCCTTAACAAACAACAATCATTTTTTTTTATGAAAAAATTACTTTTTACTTTAATCTTAATTTACCAAATTTCATTTGGACAAGCACCTGCCGGTTATTACAATGATGCCAACGGAAAAACCGGCTATGAATTGAAAACGGCTTTAAAAAATATTATAACCAATGGTCACACGGATCGAGGGTATGATAATCTTTATACACTTTATCAAAGTTCAGATGTAGATAACTACTACGAAAATGATGGAACCTTACTTGATATGTATTCCGAAAAACCCAGTTCAACAGATAATTATGAATACAGCCAAACCAATGATAAATGCGTAGGAAATTATTCACAAGAAGGCGACTGTTACAATAGAGAACATCTAATGCCTCAAAGTGTTTTCAATTCTGCATCACCTATGAAAAATGATGGACATTTTGTTGTCCCAGCAGATGGTTATGTCAATAATAGAAGAAGTAATTATCCGTTTGGTATTGTTACAAATCCTACATGGACATCAACCAATGGAAGTAAGGTAGGTCCTAATTCAACTGCCGGATATTCTGATACTGTATTTGAACCCATAGACGAATTCAAAGGCGATATCGCTCGTATGCTTTTCTATTTTGCAACAAGATATGAAGATCAAGTAGCTAATTGGAATCATGATATGCTTAATGGAACTTCCGATCAAGTTTTTGCAGATTGGTTTTTAGAAATTTTATTACAATGGAATCAAGATGATCCGGTTTCTCAACGTGAAACCGACCGTAATGAGGCTGTATATAACTATCAAGGAAATAGAAACCCTTTTATTGATCATCCCGAATGGGTAAATGATATTTGGGGACAGAATAATAATAATAGCAATGGTAGTAATTCTTCAAATTCTACTAATATTATTGCCATTCAAGATTTCGAAGGCACTTCGCCACAATGGAATTATACGGAGCACGATAGTGGATATTCTTGTTTTACAGTAAATACAAATTATCAAAATAATTCGACCAATTCCTTACAAATAAAAGGAACAAATAATCATAATGCAGACCCTTATATAGAATTAGATAATATCGATATCAGCAATTATACCAATGTAAAATTGTGGGTGTATTTTGCGGCGCATGGTCCCGATGGCAGTGATGATTTATGGCTGGATATTTCTTATGACAACGGTTCTTCTTGGAACTCAACAAAATTAGTTGATGGTTATGGTGATTGTAATTTGAATTTCGGAGATACTAGTGCAAACAACCCTACTACCGTTTCCCCTAATCCTTATTCTGTAGATATTCCTGATACAGAAAATCAAATTATGGTCAGAATCAGATTTGATGAAAGAAGTGGAAAAAATAACACTTCCGATTATTATTATGTTGATGATATAAAATTAGTTGGAGATACAAATTCTTCCAACGATACCGACACCGAAGTTTACGACACAAATAATCAACCTGCTGCCGGTAGTATTTCTTCAACTATTGACACTTCAGGAGAAGCTATCGAGGTTTTCAATATGGAAATTCAAGATCAAGGAAGTGGCGACGGTTTACCTACCAAAGTAACACGAATCAGATTACAGCCCAATGGTTCAAACACTGCCGATTGGACTGATAATATTCAAGGATTTGTCATTTTGGATGATAATGCCAATACCATAAATCCTGCTTCCGTTGATATTACCGATACTTATATAGATTTCAATTTTAATTCCGGAGATTTGGATATAGCCGACAATTCAAGTGTAATACTACATTTTTATTTATATCTAAACACCTCAAATATTGAAGACGGTAAGGTTTTATCCTTTATGGTTGATGCTGACAATCACGGTTTTACCACCGATAGTTCCGGTAGTGACTTCGCTTCAACTTTTACGTTGGGGGATTTTAATTCAAACGATTTTACAATTGATGTTACATTAAGTGAATTACGCTTTATACAACAACCTACCGATGTAGAAACCGGTCAAGCTGTTTCACCGGCTGTTCAAGTAGCAACTACGGATGAAAACGGTAATATTGATATTGATTTTACCGACAGAATCGGGTTTACCACCACCGGAAGTTTTGATGCTTCGGCAACAACTGTTGTAAATGCAATTAACGGTATAGCCACATTCGACAATCTTATTTTTGATACAGCCGACACCGGTATAACACTTACCACAACAGACCCTGACGGCTGGGGATGGACAAATATTACAAGTGATGCTTTTAATGTAACTTCTCCTGCTCAAAATGGATGTGCTTCCGATATAATTATTTCTGAATATATAGAAGGAAGTAGTAATAATAAATATTTGGAATTATATAATGGTACCGGTTCTACAATTGATTTATCAAATTACGAACTTCATCAATATAATAATGGTTCGTCTACTGTTACATATACTTTATCTTTATCAGGTACATTGGCTGATGGGAATGTTTATGTAATTGAAAATTCTAATGAAAACTTAGGAGTTACTGCTGATCTTTCTACAAACAATTCTGTTATGAATTTCAATGGAGACGATGCTATAGAATTGTATAATACATCTACTGGTGCTCCGGTTGATATTATTGGGCAAATAGGAACTGATCCCGGCTCACAATGGGGAAGTGGAAATACTTCAACTAAAGATAATACAATTGTTAGAAAACCTGAAATTACAGCAGGCGACTCTGATGGAAGTAATGCTTTTGATCCTGCTGATGAATGGATTGGATATGCAAAAAATGATGTTTCACATCTAGGTTCCCATACTATGAATTGTGGTGATTGCGAAGCACCAACTACAGACGCATCATTTGCCAATGATTCTCCCCAAAACATTTCTAGCATTTCTGCTACATTGAATTGGACTTCTGGTAGTGGTAGTAATAGGATTGTAGTAATTAGAGAAGGACAAGACGTTACTTTTGTTCCTCAAGATAATACAACATACACCGCCAATTCAACTTTTGGACAAGGAACAGATGTAAGTGGTAATGGTGAATACATTATCTACAATAATAATGGAACTTCCGTAAATGTTTCAGGATTAAGTGCTGGAAAATTGTATTACGTAAAAATATTTGAATATAATTGTGATAGTGGTAGTGAAAAATATTTTACAACCGGTACACCTGCTTCCGATTATTTTGTAACCATACCAAACAATCCGGATTCTTTTGATGTAGGTTGTCTAACCAACAATACTATCAATCTATACTGGACTGCTCCTCAATCCAGTGATCACGATGGTTATTTACTTGTTATTCGTGAAGGAAATTCATCACCTCATACAGTTACCGGAACAGCACCTTCCGATATCAACGGTGCAGATACAAATTATACCAATGCCAGTGAATTTGGAGGAACTACACCCCATTCCAGATACCTATATGTTGGAAATAATACGAATGTTACAATAAGCGGATTAACAGAAAATACCGAATATACTTTTAAATTATTTAGTTATAGGGAAGTAAATGGAGTATATGAATATTCAAGTGGTACACAAACTACGCAAACCATATCTATGAACGAAGTAAGTAATGCCCACGCAACACCACAAAATCAATCTGCAATAGTTTACTGGTTCAATCCTGATGCCTGTTATGATGAAATTCTAGTCGTTGCAAATGAAACACAAGGTATAGATTTCACACCTTCAGGTGATGGATCATCTTATACCGCAAATTCAAATTATGCAGGAAATAATTCCATTGTTTATAAAGGAACTGATAACCATTTCAATGTCTCAAATCTAACAAATGGAACTACATATTATTTTGAAATCTTTGTTAGAAAAGGTACCGAATGGAGTCATGGTATTGAAACGTCCGTTACGCCACAACAAGGTACAGAATTTCAATCCGGTCAATTAATTTTTGTTGGATATGATGGTCAAGTAAATGGAAGTGGCGCCGATGATGAATATTTAATTGCAACTTTGGTAGATATTGTTCCCGGCACAACTTTTTCACTAGTAAATTCAAGATATGAAGCAGGAGCACCTGCAAATGTTAGAACAGATAAGTGGGGAGGCGCTGGTAATGACCCTAAATTAAATCCGGGAGTTGCTGAGATTACTTATAATGGTTCAACCAATATTCCTGCCGGTTCGATATTAAGAATGAAAACAGATTATTCTAATGATTTTATTACTTATCTCGGAGTAATTACAGGAACTAGTGAAACTGACAAAACAGATGATTTTTCGGCATCTCTTGCTTTTAATGATTTGCATAAACCTAATATATCCAGTAGTAATCCCGATCAAATTTATCTTGCTCAAGGAGCTTTTATATTTGATGGTAGTGAAGATGAAAATCAAGCGAATTACACACTTGAAGGAAAGTTATTACACGGTATTACCAACCAAATTGCTTGGGTAGATTTATCAGAAGCTTGTAGTGGAGATAATGCCGGTGGAAACGCTCGTGAATCACGTTTGCATCCTTCGTTAAATTGTTTTAATGTTGAAAATAGCGATGCCAACGCAATCAGTGGTTATTATCAGAACGATGAACTTCACTCAGGCTCATATCGTGATATAATTTTATCTATAAGTGATAATACACACTGGACATTAGGCGATGGAAGATATACCGTTGATCCAGCTTCTACGAATGAAGATCGTGCTGGACATGACTTTTCTATTTCAGGAGGACATAATCCCGGGACTTGGGTTTCAACATCAGACACTAACTGGTTTAATTGTAGTAATTGGGAAACTTTAAGTGTTCCTGATGCAACAACTAATGTTTCAATTGATGCAAATAGTAGTGTTGATGCCATTATTGATAACACAGCTTTATATGCTGATCTATTTAATGGAATAGCAACTTGTAATAATTTAACTGTCAGTAACCTAAATTTAAAAATTGAAGGTAATCAAATTTTAGAAATTCATGGTAATCTAGATATACAAAATGGTGGAATCATAGATGCTGATGATAATGACGATACTACACCTGACGCTAATATTTTCTTATACGGAAATTGGACTAATAGTTCTGAGACTAACTTTAAGGAAGGAAACAGCACCATTCATTTTATTGGTAATAATAACCAAATCGTAACTTGCAATAATGGTGATGAAACAGAACATTTTTACAATTTAATAATCAACAACCCCCAAGG
>JALSTJ010000406.1 GCA_026983815.1 Flavobacteriales bacterium | reverse complement strand
GGACGTTCGGATTGTAAATTAAATCCATTCATTGTTCGAGCTTGTCCTACGGCAAAATCACAGATATCTATCATTTCCTGAACTTCTCCGAGACCTTCCACATAGATTTTTCCCATTTCCCAAGTTACCAAAGCTCCCAAGTCTTCTTTGGCATCACGCAAAGCATTTCCTATTTGTCTTATGACCTCCGCTCTTACGGGAGCCGGTGTCATACGCCATTCTTTAAAAGCTTTTTGTGCGGTTTGGATAACTTTTTCATAATCGTCCATAGTAGCGGTTTTGACCGAAGCGATTAAACTACCATCTACCGGTGAATATGATTTGTTTATTTTTCCTTCGGTATCAAACCATTGCGTTCCGGTGGATACGCCGGAATTAATCTCGCTTATACCGAGTCGTTTCAATACGTCTTGTATGTTGATCTTTTTGCTCATTTTGATTGTTTTTATTTTGATTAATTTCGATTAATTCCATAATAATTTTATCGATAGCTTCATCTGAAAAATCTTTTTCTTTGCAAGCATCTTCCAAAGTTCCCCAAATGGGTTCGCCACAACGGATACATTTGATGCCTTTTACCCGCAGATATTCTTCGGCAAAAGGATAGTCTTCTACCAAATCTTCAATAAGAATGTCTTTTTCGATTTCCATCGCTAAAAATTTTACGTAAAAATACGGAATATTTTTGAGTTATAAAAAATGGAATTTTATGTTGTTTTTTTGTTATAAAAAAGAGGGGAGGAATATTTTTATGAAGTATATTGAATTGATTTTGGCAAATAATATATTAAAGCAAAGTTTCTTTTAAGGTTATATCAGAAAAATGAAACAAATTTTTTCATAGCACTCTATTTTTGAATAATTATTTTTTGCGTATAAATTTTTTCATCATTTTGTAAATTTAAAAGATAAACACCTGCGGGTAAGCGGTTTGCATCAATCTTATGGTCAATAAGTTGCTGATTGTTTATTAATATTTGTCCTTGTAAATTAGTGATTTGATATTGCCAATTTTGACTTGGGTTTTTATCAAATTTAATGTTAAAAATGCCTTTGTTTGGGTTGGGGTAAATTTTAAATTGTTCATAGGTCAGATTTTCTGTTTTGCTTATAAATCCGGTATTTATTCCCGTATCGTTTTTAAATAAAAAATGATCGGAAAGCACATATCCGGTAGTTGCTTCGGGGAAGGAAATTTGAGAATAACAATAATCATAATCGTCAAGGTCAGGCGTTACGTATTGAAATTCGGTAATTGTCTCACCATTATATTTGTATATATATGAAGCAATATGACAGTCTGTGCAGGCGGGAGGGGCACACATTACGCTCCAAGCTAATTGATCATTTATAATTGCAAAATCACTTCCGTTTACAAGATTTGTATCTGTCCAAGTTACCCCTCCGTCTGTTGTTTTCTTTAATCCATTGTAGCTATCTAAAAATCCTATATTTTCATTTAAAAAAATCATTTTGGGAGAAAACATATCTGTTGGCAAATCATTATTGACTATTGTCCAAGTTTGTCCACTATCTGTTGTCTTACTCAATATTACTTGATA
>JALSTJ010000405.1 GCA_026983815.1 Flavobacteriales bacterium | reverse complement strand
TTATTTGAAATCTTTGCCTTATGTTGACGGCGACCGAATTGCCGTTCACGGTTGGAGTTTCGGTGGTTTTATGACCTGTTCGTTAATGACAACCTATCCTGATGTATTCAAAGTAGGAGTAGCCGGAGGTCCCGTTACCGATTGGAAATGGTATGAAGTAATGTATGGCGAAAGATATATGGATACACCCGACAAAAATCCCGAAGGTTTTAAGGAAACAAGCGTATTGAATAAAATTCAAAACCTAAAAGGAAAATTATTGACCATTCACGGATATCAAGACGATGTTGTGGTGCCGCAACACGATATTGCCTTGCACAGAGAAGCAATTAAAAAAGGAGTTCAAATGGATTTTTATCTCTATCCGACAGCCAAACACAACGTAAGAGGAAAGGATAGAGCGCATTTGATGAAAAAAGTATTGGAATATATTTTGCAATACAATAAATAAAAAAACAATTATGGAAAAATTTGCACAACTCAAACAACATAAAAAAGATGATAACTCTAAGGAATTCAATAAGATATTGGAAAATTATCTACCAAAGGTGGAAAGATATATCAAACATAGAATTCGTTTCTATGAGATAAAGAAAAAATTACCTGTCAATTTTTACAGTCCTACTGATATTTTGGCAGATGTCTATTTTAAAATTTATGAAAAATTTGATACAATTGAAAATGAAAACCAATTACGGATAGAATTATTCAAATTAGCCGATACGATTTTAGAATCTATTGTTGAAAAAGAAAATCAAATCCGTAATAAAATTCCCATCAATGAAATTTTAAAAGAAGAAATATCCATTCTAAAAGAACAATTAACTGCAAATGCAGATGGCGAACCGGTTTTGATAAATGATCTTACAGATGAAGATATATCTTATATGCAAAAAGAATTCAAACCGCGTGTTTTCTTGTTTGACTTTGATGCCACTGCTGAATTTGCCAAAAGTTTGGGGTTAAATCCCGATGATTTCCGCGATGAAAAATTACGTGCCTTGTTTGGCAATATTTACGGACAATTGCCGGAAACCATTCGTCGTATTTTGGATTTGAATTCTCTGGGTGGATTGTCTGTGGGTGAAATAGCTGAAATTACCGGAATAAAACCTGATGAAGTTGAAAAAGTTTTGGTGGAAATTAAAGAAAAATTGAAGTAATAACTAATTATCTCGAATAAATGTCGAAGGAGAAAAAGCAGTTCAAAAATAATATCAATATCCGTAACAAACGGGCTCGTTTTGATTATGAGATTCTGGATAAATATATCGCCGGAATTCAATTAGTCGGGACGGAAATCAAAGCTATTCGTGAAGGAAAAGCCAGTTTGTCGGATAGTTTTTGTGAGTTTAATGATCGCGGCGAGCTGTTTGTGGTAAATATGTATATCAATGAATACAGCCACGGCACACATTACAATCACCAGCCCAAACGTGAAAGAAAGTTACTTTTAAATAAAAAAGAATTACGAAAGCTCAAACGTGAAGTGGACAAAAACGGAATGACAATAGTTCCTTTGCGAATGTTCATTACCGAGAAAGGTTGGGCAAAATTGGAAATCG
>JALSTJ010000404.1 GCA_026983815.1 Flavobacteriales bacterium | reverse complement strand
CCAAAGCCGAAAAGAAATGTGGAACGGGCAAGTGCGGAAAATAATTTTAATTAAAATATAAAAAGATATGAAATTATTGACCAAATTAAATTCACTATTGGAAAAAATAGGAACAAAAAGCCAAAGTTTAGCTTTATTGTTCTTACGCTTAATTTTAGCGTTTGGTTTTTATAAGCCGGCTATGATGAAATGGAAAGATATTCACGCCATAGGCGATTGGTTTAAAGACTTGGGATATCCGTTTCCGTATTTGAATGCTTATTTGGCAGGTACAACCGAATTACTAGGAGTTATCTTATTAATTCTCGGATTTGGCACCCGAATTATTTCTTTGCTTTTGATTTTTGTAATGTTTGTTGCCATCACAACGGTGCATCTGCGAAATGGTTTTCAAGCGGGAAATAACGGATTTGAGATTCCTTTGTATTATGCCATTATGTTATTTACTCTTTTTGCTTTTGGTGCCGGCAAATACAGTTTGGATCATATCCTAAATAAAAATAAATAAAGATATTGCGTTTGTTTCTGACATTGCAATTTTGTGTTGTTTGACTCCCGATTTATTCGGGAGTTTTTTTGTAATAGATTAACTTGCTAAAAATCAGCAAATTGCAAAATAATATAATTCAGATAATAATGAAATACCTTTAAGCTGCTTAAAGACCTTGAAGGAAAAACCAAAAGAAATTTGATTTAAATTTAATTGAATTCACATTATTATAACTTTTGGTTATTGAGAGTAACTTATTTGTATTTTGATTACCGCTAAAATCATCCGTTCTTTGAAGTAAATTTTAAAAATTTATTTCTTATGACAGATTTTATCATCATTTTTATATTCGGATTGCTTTTCGGTTTTATTTTGCAATACGCACGTCTCAATCGATATGAAGTTATTAAGGGACAAGCTCGTTTTCAGGATAACACCGTATTAAAGACCATTTTGCTGACCATTGGCGTGGGATCAATTTTATTGATGTTGGCAATTCAAGCAGGTTGGGCAAGTTTTCACATCAAACCTTTTATTGCCTTGGGTGTAATTGCCGGCGGAATAATTTTCGGTATAGGAATGGCAATTCTGGGATATTGTCCCGGGACTTTGGCAATTTCAGCAGGAGAAGGAGCAATAGATGCCATTGCCGGAATATTGGGAGGATTAATCAGTGGTTGGGTTTTTTCCGTATTTTTTGATGAAATTCAAAATTTCTTAGGTCCCGACTGGGGTAAAATATCCGTATATTCAATTATGAAAAATCATTTGTTATGGTATGCAATTTTGGTATTTATTTTGGGTTTTATGATAATTTATATCAGTTTCAAAATAAAAAATAATAAACCGAATACCGGACATCAATGGATAATTTCAGGTATTTTATTAGCCGTACTCAACACGATTGTTTTTTTGCATTTTACGACCAATCGTCCGATAGGAGCTTCTACTGCTTATCCTTATTTTGCTGATAAATTAGTTGGAAATACCGGTATATATTTTCAAAAAATATCCCGACCCGGAAATTGGGAAGTTATCTTTTTATCCGGAGCATTTATTGCAGGATTAATAGGCGCTTTGATAAAAAAAGATTTTCAAATAAAAACCTGTGGAATTGAGCAAGGAATTGATAAAAAGAACAGATTAATACAAGCATTTATCGGTGGTTTTATATTGATTTTCGGCGCAAGAATGGCAGGAGGTTGTACCAGTGGTCATATTATTTCAGGAGGTATGCAATTGGCATTCAGTAGTTTGGTTTTTGCTGTTTTTGTTTTTATCGGTTTGCGTTTGGCTAATAAAATTCTTTCAAAATAATAAATATATTAATAATTTCGTTTGTTAGATATATATGAAAAATTTTTACAAAACAAATATACTGATTATACTGCTTTTTGTTTCGGCATGTAAAAAAGAAAAACATTCTGAAAAGCTTTCTTTTAAACTGCAAGTTCCTAGTGCAAATAAAATTTACCATTCGGCTTATCCCGATTTTGATGATACGGAAGATCAAGTAGCAGCCGATAGTATTACACATTTTGAAAACCTTGCGGGAAAACCCGTTACTTGGGTATATTTTTCAAATAATTGGTTATCAACACAAGGAGGAATACATTTTCCGCAGCAAGAAGTGGAAATCATTCGGCAAGCGGGAAAAGTTCCATTTATTAGAATGATGGCTCGTTCACAATTTCAAGAAGGAATAGCCGATCCGGTTTATACTTTGGATAAATTTATCTCAGGATATTATGATCAAGATATCAGAAATTGGGCCAGGCAAGCCAAGGCAACCAAAATACCTTTGTTAGCAGAATTCGGGACGGAGATGAATGGTTTTTGGTTCCCGTGGAACGGACAATGGAATGGTGCAGGAAATAAAACGGGATATGGCGATCCGGATAAATTTGACGGACCCGAAAAATTCAGAGATACCTATCGGCGGATTATTCGTATTTGTAGGGAAGAAGGTGCCGAAAATATTACTTGGTTCTTTCATGTAAATGTAGAAAATGATCCCGACACCGACTGGAATCAAATGAAAAATTATTATCCCGGTGACGATTATATCGATTGGATAGGAATGAGTGTATACGGCTCATTGGGACCTGATGAACCGCTTATTAGTTTTAGAGATAAGTTATCACAAAATTGGTTTGAAATTTCTCATATTTCCCCTTCGGGCAAACCCATTGCTTTACTGGAATTCGGGACTTATGAAACAAATACCCCCGGAGAAAAAGCAAATTGGATAAGACAGGCAATTTTATCCGTTATTCAAGGCAGTTCTTATAGTGGAAAAATACATGCAATAAGTTATTGGAATGAAGCTTGGCCGGATGAAAATGGAAATATTATTGATTTAAGAGTAGATAGTTCACCGCAAACTATTCAAGCTTATAAAAGCGCTGTCAATATTGATGAGTTTATCTCTATTCCAAGATTCAAAGAAAATAATTAATATTATTTGTTATGTTTTTAAGCTATATTTTTTCAAAATAATTTTTTGAGGCAATAAAAAAATAACAAAAAATCTATTTTGGCAAGATTTTTGCATTTGAATTTTGTATGAAAATGACCAGTAATATCAACATACCCGACGAAAAAAAAATCTTGTCCCAAAGAAAGATTAAAGAGACTTTGTCTAAAATTTTAAATGTTCAATGGACTTTAAAAAGTATTTATGAGACCGGTTTAACTTCCGACGAGGCAAAATACCAAGCCGTTGATTTGGTTTTCAGTCCGTTTCATATATATGCATTATATGGTAACAGAATTGAAAAATACAAATATAAAATTTTATCACCTAATACTTTTTTAATTGAAATTGAAGGAATTCCGGTAAAATGTATGATCAAAGAACTTACCGAACAAAAATTTATCTTTCATGCGGATTTTAAAGGACATTTTTTCATTATAGAATTGGAAAAATAAGTCTTTTTTATCTATTTTTGCACAAAAAACGATGGATTATTTTGATCAAATTTTAGAAGGTTTGAAATATGCCTTACCTGCGGCTGTTACCGGATATGTTACTTATTATTTTCTCAATCGTTTTTTCATTCACGAAGAAAAAAAACAAATTTTATTGGCAAAACGAGAATTAAAACAATATTCTATCCCTGTGAGAATGCAAGCTTATGAAAGATTAGCTGTTTTTTTGGAACGGATTTCTCCTTTGCAATTAATCAAAAATGTCCCGCTTAAAAATTTTTCCAAAGAAGAATATTTAAACGCCTTGATATTTCAAATCGAAGGTGAATTTGAACACAATCTCAGTCAGCAAATTTATATTTCTACCAAAGCTTGGGAGATGGTAAAAACCGCCAAAAACGCCATTATTTTTTTTATTAGAAATATTTCGGAAGATGAAGAAATAAAAACCGCATCCGATTTACAAAAAGCTATTATGCAAAAATCTGCCGATAATGAATTACCAACCGATTTTGCTTTGGAATTTATCAGAAATGAAGTCGCCGATATTTTATGAAAAAAATACAGAAAAAAAGAATGTTAAAAACTTATGAAAATCTTTTATTAACAAAGGATTTTTATATTTTTGTTTCAAATTTTAAATAATCCGAGATGAAATACCAAGAACCCATGTTGTGTCCGGGAAGTTTACAAGAAAAAACCATCATAGTTACCGGAGGCGGAAGCGGCTTGGGAAAATCTATGACCAAATATTTTTTGGAATTGGGTGCAAAAGTCATTATCACTTCCAGAAATATTGAAAAATTGCAAACAACCGCAGATGAATTATCAAAAATTACAGGCGGAGACATTTTTCCGGTGGCTTGTGATGTTAGGGATTATGAACAAGTCCAAAATGTAATAAAATTAAGTTTGGAAAAATTCGGAAAAATCAATGGATTGGTAAACAATGCCGCAGGAAACTTTATCAGTCCCACCGAAAGATTGTCGGCTCATGCTTTTGATACGATTATCGATATCGTGCTCAAAGGAAGTAAAAATATGACTTTGGCGCTTGGAAAATATTGGATAAAAGAAAAAATCAATCCGGCAACTGTTTTAAATATTGTAACCACTTATGCATGGACAGGTTCTGCTTATGTAGTTCCTTCCGCTACTGCAAAAGCAGGTGTATTGGCTATGACCCGTTCACTTGCTGTTGAATGGGCAAAATACGGAATTCGGTCTAATGCAATAGCTCCGGGACCTTTTCCTACCAAAGGCGCTTGGGATAGACTTTTACCAGGAAATTTGAAAGAAAAATTTGATCCGGCCAAAAAAATACCTTTAAAAAGAGTAGGAGTGCATCAAGAATTGGCAAATTTGGCTGCTTATTTGATGAGCGATTTTTCGGCTTATATCAATGGAGAAGTGATTACAATTGACGGAGGCGAATGGTTATATGGTGCAGGTGAATTCAATCAATTGGAAAAAATACCCCAAGAAATGTGGGATATGTTGGAACAAATGATAAAAAACAGAAAAAAATAAAGTATGAAAGAATTTTTTAAACAACAATTCAATTTGGATTTGGATACTGTGCTGGCTATTATAATAAAATATGGAACTAAGATTATAATTGCCGGTATCGTTTTATGGATAGGATTAAAGATTGTAAGAAAAATACATGCGGCAGTAGAAAAATTGTTTGTCAAAGCAAAGGTATCCGATAATTTACGCCCTTTTTTATTAAATATTATTGATATTGTACTAAAAGTTGTTGTATTTTTTATTGTTTTAACAATTTTAGGTGCCGATTTATCCGGTCTTATGGCTTTGATAGCTGCCGTTGGTTTTGCCATAGGTATGGCACTGCAAGGAAGCTTGGGAAATTTTGCTTCGGGAATTTTAATTTTGACATTGAAACCTTACAAAGTGGGGGATTGGATACAAATCGGTGAAAAATTCGGACGTGTGGTGGAAATTAAGATTTTCAATACCAAATTGATAACTCCCGGACAAAAAGTAATGATTATTCCCAATTCCAAAATAACGGATGATATTGTTACCAATTATTCCGAAAAAGGATTAATTCGTTTGGAAATTGACGTTCATATTCCTTATGAAGAAGATTTTTCGAAAATAAAACCTTTATTGGAAAAAACCATCAGTCAAGTTCCGGGTGTATTGCAAGACCCCAAACCCGATATCGGAATTGCCGATTTTGATTCGCATAGTATTTTGGTTATGGTGCGGCCGTATGTTCATCCTGATGAATACTGGCCGGTCACTTTTGCAGCGCATCAAAGATTAAAAGAAGCTTTGGCAGATGCAGGAATATCCGTTCCATATTCCGAAGGCATTGAATATGGAAAATTTGGAAAATAAGTATAAAATCTTTGTTTGTGTAAAACAAAATCGGTATATTTACAACAAATAACCAAATACAAAAACTATGAAACAACGAATTGTTATTTTTGAAGCCGAAGGTGGTTCGGACAAAGGACTGGATGGACACAGAAAAGATACCATACCCATTGCTAATGCTTTACGCGAAAGAGGTTGGGATGTGGACATTCTCAAATTTAGAGACGAATGGGCAGACAAGATTTATGATTATGCCAAAGACAGATACGATGCGTATATAACCCGTGTAAATCCCGGAACAATTCCTTCGGGTGAAAAAATATTTTTTGAAACCCTACGTAAATTGTCCGATGCAGGCTTGGAAGGATTTTCTCACCCGGATGTTATGAGAGATTTGGGAGCAAAAGATGCCTTGGTTAAATTGGTAGGTACCGGCTTGGTCCCCGAAGATACTTATGCATATTATACAGTAGAAGACTTTAAAAAGACTTTTCCCAAAAGTATTTCTTACGGCGAAAGAGTTCTCAAACAAAATAGAGGTTCTACCGGAGAAGGAATTTGGCGTGTTCAAGTCATTGACGAGCGTCCCTATTCCCCCGGAGACACTTTGCCTTTGGATACCAAATTAAAACTTACGGAAGCCAAGGATAATCACGTGGAATATCGCACATTGGAAGATTTTATGGAATTTGCCACGCAATATATCGTAGGAGATAACGGAATGTTGGTAGATATGCGTTTTATGCCTAGAATCAAAGAAGGAGAAATAAGGATTTTAATGGTTGGCGAAGAACCTATTTTTGTAGTGCATAAAAAACCTGCCGAATCTGCCGATGCTTTTTCCGCTACTTTATTCTCGGGTGCTAAATATACTTATGACAGACCCGAAAAATGGAGTAAATTAGTCAATATGTTTTTGGGAAGATTGCCTGAAATAATGGAAAACTCGGGGGTCATGACGCACCGCTTATTTGGACTGCCGATTTTATGCTCGATTGGGATGAAAACGGAAATGATGCCTATGTTTTAGGTGAAATTAATAACTCTTGCGTAGGCTTTACCAGTCATCTTAACCAAGGTATTCAAGATAAAATAGCCGATAGAGTGATTGAATTGGTTAAAGAAAAAAAATCATAAAAAATTTTGATTATCCTTAAAAAACGAAACTTTAAATTCAATAAGTTTCGTTTTTTTATCTTGTTTTAGGGATAAAATATATATTTTTGAATAAAATAATTTATAATCATGAAAAATTTTAGTAAAGTTACTTTTATCATTGCAGTTTTATTTTTGAGTTCTTGTTCCGAATTACAACAAGTAGTTCAAAATCTACCGCAAGAAGGATTATCCAATGAGCAAATAGCATCCGGTTTGAAACAAGCATTGGATAAAGGAATAGATAAAGAAGTTACCCAACTGATGCAACCCGACGGTTTTTACAAAGATCAAATGGTAAAAATTCTTTTGCCCGCCGAATTGCAAAAAGTTGATAAAACTTTGCGTAATATAGGTTTGGGAAATTTAGCCGATCAAGGATTATTGTTACTCAATAGAGCCGCTTCGGATGCTGTAAAAGAAGCCAAACCTATTTTTGTATCCGCAATTCAAAATATGACTTTTACCGATGCCAAAAATATTCTTTTGGGCGACCCAACCGCAGCTACTAATTATCTGCAACAGAAAACTT
>JALSTJ010000403.1 GCA_026983815.1 Flavobacteriales bacterium | reverse complement strand
AAGAGCTATCATTGATGTTTTTATTGAAACAATTTCCGTTATTTCCGAAAGCTTTGTAAGAATTGTTTACATAATATAAGGTATTGGAAGTAAAAAAGTTTTCAGATAAAAAGATAAAATCAAAACGGTCATCCAATCCGCCCCCTACATAATCATTACCTCCTTGTGTATGAGTGGATTGCGTATGAATGGCTGTAAAATTCGTGTTATTGCTCCAATATTGTGTGTTTCTTTGTGGATTTTTGGGGTCTATCATTACAATAGGATTGTTCGGGTTTATCAGTTTTTGATAAGCTCCTTCGGTAGAACGGTATAAATTCAAATCTCCACCGAAAATAACATAATGATTGGCAGGCACTTGATTGAGATGATTGACGAAAACTTGTGCCATATCTTCACGAGTTTGTTCACTGTATTGATTATCGCTTGCTTTGAAATGCGCAACATATACTTCGATATAAATGGGATTAGTTGTTGCATCTATCGTTTTCATTTTCAGGGTATAATAATCTATATCACGAACAGTTGTAGTCAAATAGGATTGTGTTATCAATTCAAATTTTTGATTGTTATAATACAACATTTGATTCAAATCCTGATAACTTCCCGAATGATTGTATTCAAAACCGGCAGCCGAATAATGATTATATTGTGCATTCATATAGGTTACAATGGTATCGGAACTATTGTGGTCTTGTAATTCGCATACCATTAAAATATCGGGTTGTGCTTGATTGACAATATAAACTAAATCATTGTATCGGTCGGTTGATATGCCGTTCGGAAATTTTAATAGGTTATAAGACATAACTTTTATGGAAGCTTGTCCAATGGAACTTCCGTAAATTAGTATTATCAACCCAATGAGCCAAAATTTTTTCATTGATTTTAAATAACGTGAGTTCGACATAAGAAAAAATTATTTATTTTTAGTAAACTTTTGATTTTGAATATGTTATATAAAAAATTTAAAGAAATATAATTTTAATTAGCAAAAAAATGTATTTTGTTTCGACCCAAAATCCAATAAATACGCAATCTACTGCACTAATTTTTATTAAACTAACCCGTTAGTATAAGAAAAATTAGTTTGTATCTCACGCATTTATTGAATTTTTGCTTCGATTCTTTCATCGAACTCACGTTAAATAGTTTGTGCGTGTTAATTAAATTATTAGAAATTCGGACGCAGACTCCTTTTTTCATAGAAATCTTTGATAATTTTTACCACTTCATCCGGGTCATCGGTCAAATGGATTAAATCCAAATCTTTGGAACTTATATAATGATATTCTTCATCCAATTTTTCTTTAATCCAGTCAATCAAACCTCCCCAAAATTTCGTATCAAAAAGAATAACGGGAAATTTATCGATTTTTTTGGTTTGAATAAGGGTTAAAGCTTCAAAAAGTTCGTCCAATGTCCCGAAACCGCCGGGCATCACCACAAAAGCTTGTGCATATTTGACAAACATTACTTTACGAACAAAGAAATATTTAAAATCGACCAGTTTATCGGGATCGATAAAGGGATTGGCTTGCTGTTCAAAGGGCAAAATAATATTCAATCCC
>JALSTJ010000402.1 GCA_026983815.1 Flavobacteriales bacterium | reverse complement strand
AATTTCCGGGCTCCAAATCGGTTTCATAAATCCATTGTTTGTTATTTTTTTGCATCGGTTTGGCTACCCAACCGGTAATCTGACTTTTAAATTCAACTTTTCGGGTTGTTTTTGAAAGGGGAAAAGTAAATTTTATGTGTTTTTTTGTATAGCGAAACAACGGAATATCATAGAAAGTATCCGGTAAAAAAATCCTTAAATTTTCAATGGCTTGAAATTCGTTTTTCGGGATAATCGTCAAAGTATTTTCGGTTTTATTCCACTTCAAATCGAAATGCTTATTTGTAGCAAAAGAATCGATTTTATCGGGATATAAAATATAATCTTTTAGGATAATTTTTGTGCTGTCTTTTTGCATATAAACAGGAGTTGCCAATCCCTTAAAAAGTATTTTTTCAGAAGTATTTATAATTTTTTGACGGGTGTTGTTACAATCAATAAATACTATAAAAATCAGTAGTAGGGCTATAAATTTATTTTTCATTTTTTAATTATTTTATCGTTATTAATTAATCAAATTCATTATTTCAAGAGCTTTATACCAATAGAAAAATCCGGACTTATCCGGTTGTCTTTTGAGTCGATTTAAGAAATTCCAGTTTTGATTATTCACATTTAATTTAGTAATATCTTGTCCTTGAAAATATTCAATAGGAGATAAATCTTTGTTTAATATTTTTGTCGATAAATAAGCAATCCGAGCTGTTGCAGAAATGGCGTCATCAATTCTGAACTTGCCGGACATTAAAAAACCGGTTCCGAAAGCTTTAATACCTTTTTGCAGTTCCTTGAATTTTTCTTTTTCATCTATTGAACCTTTTCCTCGTTTTGCTATAATTGCACAAGTGTTTATTGTGTCTTGTAATACTTTCTCCGTCGTTAATTTTGAAGTATCCTCGTATCGGTATTTGATTTCTCGTTTGGCAAATGCTTCAAAACTTCTGATAACGGTTTTCATATTTTTTATTTTTTCGAAAAGTTTACTCAAATCAAATAATTGTTTACAAATTTCCATTGAGGATGACTGTTGTCCTTTTCCTTTGAAATACGGAATACCAATAGTATTAGGAGCAAAAGCAGTAAGTTTGTCTCCTACGATTGCATCAATAGTCGGCACTTTTACGAATGTATCACTTTCGGTTTCAATCCATTTGGTTTGTATGGGTTTTTCGGTGAGTTCAGGGTAAATATTGTTTTCAATCAATACATCCAATAGAATTTTGCCTGAATATTTTTTTGTAATAGCCGAATCAAAATAAAAAATATAGTGAGCTTTTGGAATTCCCTTTTGATAACTACGAGCTTCGTCCGGTTCAAAGGATTTGAAATTAGATGAATCAACAAGTTTTTGTAGTATTGATTCCAGATTTTTTCTATTGGTGTTACTTATTATATCAATATCAATTGAGAACCTGTTTTCCTCATCAAGCAGTAATAACAAACTAGTTCCACCCTTAAACACAAAATCGAGTCCATTGGCTTTTAGACGTTCCAATAAATGAAATGCATAAATCATTTTTTCAAGGATAATCTTATCGATTCGCTTATACTCTTTTTGGTTTTTGAAAGTATCTAACCATTCTTCCGTAAAACAATGTTCCTTTATCATTTGATTATTTTTTTTAGAAGGTCATAAAAATTGTTGTTCATAAATTGTTTTATCTCTTGTTCTTTATCCCTTCGTCTTGCATAACTAAACAGTTTGGTATAATTTATCGTATAGTTTTTTAAAGCGTTCTCAAACACGTGAACCAGTTCCGTTCCCTGATAGAGATAGAATAATTTATCTTCTGCAAAAAGATCTACTAATATTTTTTCAAGTAAAGGTGTATAAAATTTTATTTTCTTTTCTTTTCTTTTCGAAATCGGAGATCTGCTGATAAGTTTTTTTATAACAACAGGATTTTTACTTTCCGCGATATAAAAATCAATGGTTTTTTCATCGGGATTTAGGTAGAAGTCAAACTTGAAATTGTCTTTTAGTTCAAAAAATAATGACTCTACAAAATCCTTTTCAATTTCAATTATGATTATTTTTTTACTCGATTGATGTTGTGAAAATTCATTTATCCAGTCGGTATCCCAAAGGCAATATTTTACATCTTCAAATTTTTTTGAAATTACTTTTGCAAGTTTTAAAATATCACGGGAAATATCGGGTCTGTATTCGGGTTTGTGTGAAATAGTATAAAGACCTCTTTTTAACGGTTTGATTATGTTTCTGCTTTTAAGATCATAAATCCTCCACCCAAATGTGCCTTCTTTCAAATTCGGTTCGAAATTTTTATAAAATTCCAATAGATCTTTTCGTGAGAAAAAATCTGTTTCTTTAAATTTTTCTATGAGTATGTTTTCAATAATTTTAGGCATTTTTCTATAATTTATTCGATGCAAATATAATAAAAATTGGCAAATATTTGATATCAAAAATATACCAATAAATAAAATAATTGGCAAATTTTTGAAATTGAACCTTGAAATCTTTCATCACTTCCTTTTTCCTTCAAGGTTTCCAAACACCTTGAAGGTATTAATATTCTCACAGCTTAATATGTTTTTCTACTTCTTGTTTGTTTTCATACCTTTAAGCCTGTTGAAAACTTTCAAGAAACTGTCAAACTCAATACAATTCAATCAACATTGCACTTTTCTTTTGGATAATCAATTGATTATTCATTTCCAATATTTTTCCACTGATGATATCTTTCCCTTTTTTATAGGATTTTATTCCTTCCGAAAATCGTTTTAAATCCAAAATTTGTGTTTTATCCGAGTTATTCAAAACGATCATTATACTTTTATCATCTTTCAATCTAAAATAAACATACACATTATTTACCGGCACAAATTGAAGCAGTTTTCCCGTATGTAATACATCGTTATTCTTTCTGTAATTCAATAATTTACGAGTAAAATGATAATATTTGTTTTGCTCGGCGGTTCTGTTTTTTTCATTAAAAGCATTTTGTTTGTCATCTTTCCAACCTCCCGGGAAATCTTTACGCAAATCGGCATCTCCGTTATTTTTATCTCCGGTCATTCCTATTTCATCGCCATAATATAATTGGGGAATTCCACGTGTAGACAAAATTAGCGTTAAAGCCAGTTTATATTTATCAAAATCGTTTTTTAAAATCGTGTTTATCCTTGTAACATCGTGATTTCCCAAGAAAACCATAATATTATCGGGATTGGGATACAAAAAATCATTTGTAAAATTATCGTATGCTCGAATCATTCCTTTAAACCAAGTTGCCTGTTCGTTAAACATTTTCTTTATCGCATCGTAAAGCGTAAAATCCATCACCGAAGGCAAATATGAATTATACGATTGTATGGCGCCGATACGACTGTTTTTTTGCCAATAAGCGATTTGTGCTTGATTGTGCATCCAAACTTCGCCTACAATATTTATTGAAGGGTATTCATCCAATATAGCTTTTGTCCATTGGGCAATTCCTTCTTTGTCATTGTAGGAGTAAGTGTCCACGCGCAAGCCGTCCAATCCGGCGTATTCTATCCACCAAATGGCGTTTTGCGTGATGTATTTTAGCAAAATAGGATTTTTCAAATTCATATCCGGCATCGAACGATCAAACCAACCGTTTACACATTCTTTTTTGTCAATTTCGGCAACATTCGGGTCAAATTGAGTGCTCATTCGGTAATTGCTTCGTTTAAAACCATTATCGCCGGAATCCCAATAAGTTATCCAATTTTTCATCGGTAAATCCCGTATCATCCAATGCTGACTTCCCCAATGATTCACCACATAATCCATAATCAATTTCATTTTCCGTTTATGGAGTTCCTCTGCCAATTTCTTATAATCTGCATTCGTTCCATAACGCGGGTCGATATGATACAAATCGCTTTGTGCATAAGTATGATAAGAATATCTATGTTCGTTATCCGACAATAACGGCGTGCTCCAAAGACTTGTAACTCCCAAATCTTTCAAGTAATCCAAGTGATTTATAATTCCCTGAATATCACCACCGTGTCTTCCGTTGGGATTATTTCGGTCGGCTTTTTCCGACATTTCGGTTACGCTGTCATTCAAGGGATTTCCGTTGGAAAAACGGTCGGGCATCAACAGATATATGACATCCGAGCTGTCAAAACCTTTTCTATTGCGTGAATTTTTTGAGCGTTTTTTCAGTTCATAGCTTATTTTTTGGACTATTTTTCCCTTATTTTTCAGATAAATATTAAAAAATCCGGCAGGCAATCCCGATACATCGGTTAAAAGGAAAATATAATTCGGATTTTCGGTTTTAATAACGTTCAATAATTTTGCTTTACCGACTTCCACTTCATATTTTGCTATGTTTTTACCATATAACAAAATTTGTAATTCGGAATTTTGCATACTGCTCCACCAAAACGGCGGTTCAATTTTTTGGAGCTTTTGTCCCCGAATAAAACCGGAAAAAAACAATATTAGTATTAAAAATCTTATTCTCATCTATTTATATTTTTTGGGCGTGTCCCCGAACTATCGGGGTCGGGCTTTCCGCTTATAGTCCCACCGGCAAAACACACAAAAAACTAACAAGAAAAAGGAGCTTCTATGGTCGCTCTTTTTCTTGTGTTTTTGTAGTGTTTTGCAGTGCGGGAGCTATCGCTACAATCCCTCACGCGGGCATACCGCCAACGACAACGCATTTTTTTAACTTCGATTCTTTCCGATTAGCCATTTACTTGTTCCGTTTTCTTGTTTACATACATATTATTTCCTTCTAATCTAATCGGTTTTCCGTAAATTTCAAAAGCAATGTTTTTTTTCGACAAGTTTTCAATCTTAACTTCCCGATTATTAACCGAAACTTTTATAATCGCTCCTCTATAATTTATTTTAAAACTATAAGACTTCCACTGTTTTGGAATTTTCGGGCTGAAAATCAGTTGGTTATCAAAATTTCTCATTCCTCCGAATCCTTGCACAATCGCCAACCAAGTTCCTGCCATACTTGTGATATGAAGTCCTTCATCCACTTCGTGGTTATAATCGTCCAAATCCAAACGGGCGGTGCGTAAATACATTTCATAAGCTTTTTCATCTCTATCGATTGTAGCAGCTAAAATACTATGCACACAAGGCGATAAAGACGATTCGTGAACAGTCAAAGGTTCATAAAAATCAAAATGACGTTTTATGGTTTCGTTATCAAATCGGTTTTCAAAAAAATACAAACCTTGCAAGGTATCCGCTTGTTTGATATAGCAAGAACGCAAAATTCTATCCCAAGACCAATGTTGATTGATTGGTCGTTCTCCTTGTGGAATTTCAGTAGCGGGTTTAATTTCTTTATCTAAAAAACCATCTTGTTGTAAGAAAATATTTCGTTTATCATCAAAGGGAAAATAAACATTGGAAATGATTTTTTGCCATCGATTGAGTTCGGCTTCCGACAGATTTAATCTTTTTGAAATTTCGGCATATTTTTCAGGATTTTTATTTTTAATCCGTTCCAGATTTTCCAAAGTATATTCCACCGACCATTTGGCGATATAATTGGTATAAAAATTATTATTGACGTTGTTTTCATATTCATTGGGTCCGGTAACTCCCAGCATTACATATTGTTGTTTGGCTTCGGAAAAATTGAAACGTTGCACCCAAAAACGGCTGATACCTACCATTACATCAATTCCGTAATTATCAATATATTCGGTAGTGCCCGTATAATTTGAATGATTATATATGGCATAAACCATTGCTCCGTTTCGGTGAATTTCTTCAAAAGTGATTTCCCATTCGTTATGACATTCTTCGCCGTTCATCGTAACCATCGGATAGAGTGCCGCTCCGTTTCCAAATCCTAATTTTCGGGCGTTTTCAATGGCTTTTTCCAAGTGATTGTAACGATATAGCAAAAGGTTTTCAGCCACTTTTTCTCCTTTGGTTGCCATATAAAACGGTAGGCAAAGGGCTTCGGTGTCCCAATAAGTGCTCCCGCCGTATTTTTCACCGGTAAAACCTTTGGGTCCGATATTCAGACGGGAATCTTCGCCGGTATATGTCTGATTGAGTTGAAAAATATTAAAACGAATCCCTTGTTGGGCACTCACATCTCCTTCGATTTCAATATCGGAAGTTTGCCATATTTTTTTCCATTCTGTTGCTTGTTGTTCCAAAAGTTCAAAAAAACCTTTTTTGTCGGCTTCTACTAATTTTTCTTGCATTATTGTTTGAAGTCGTTCATAAGGAACATTCATCGTTTGGGTATATCCCCCGAATTTTGTAAGCGTTAAAACATCTCCTTTCTTTACTTCAAACGGATGATAATGGGCAATTTTTTTATCCGTTTTTTCAATGATGGGTTTGCTATTTATTTTTTGATGATTTTTCTCAAAATGATACAGCATTCCCGTGCATACACCAAAATTTGTTTTTAAGGTTTCGGAAATTATATATGCTTGATTATCAAAAGTTTGTAAATCATTTATTTTCCAAAAATATTCGTCATAATTGGCATCTTGATTATGAATGCCGGCATCTATATAAGGTGCAATCTCAATCAAACCGTCAAAATTTATCGCTTGAACGGAATAACGGATGGCTCCCACTTCTTTGATTTTCATACTCAAAAACCGAAAAGTTTCCACCGCAACAACACTTCCGTTTTTCATTTCGACCAAAAATTTACGAAACAGCCAGCCCTCTTGCATATTCAATTCTTGATAAAAATCTTTTACAGTCGCTTTGTTCAAGTCCAAAGTTTCGCCGTTTATTTTGATATGAATTCCTATCCAATTGGGTGCATTCAAAACTTTTGCAAAATATTCGGGATAGCCGTTTTTCCACCAGCCGACACGTGTTTTATCGGGATAATAAATTCCTCCGATATAACTTCCTTGCAATGTTTTGCCGCTAAAATCCTCTTCAAAATTGGCTCTTTGTCCCATATATCCGTTTCCCAAACTAAAAATACTTTCCATTGCTTGTGTTTGTTCGGGATAGTATTGATCAATAATTATCGACCACTCGGAAGGAAGTATATGATGATTTTTTTTCATATGTTTAAAATTTTGTAATTTATTAATTATGAAGCAATTCCAAATTTATGCACACAAGGAACCGCTTCGCTCTCCCATAAATTTTTTTAATTATTTCTTGTCAATCCTGTCCTAAATAAATATAATTTTTACTTTTTCCATCGATGAAAAAGTAACAAAAAATCTAGGCTGACGAGTATTTTTCTAAATTTTTTGTTCATTACACTAAACTGTCTGAACTCGGTTGAATAATTTTTCTAAATATATCATTAACGTAACCTCAAACAGCAGACAGTTTTACGTTCCATTCACTTCAAATTTCACGAAAAATCCTCGTATGCCGATAAGACTATATTCATTCGCCTCAAAGCTCCCCTCTATGAGAGGGGCTGGGGGTGTGTTAACACAATTTTCCCATCATTTTTATTATTTATATATATCAAAATGTTACTTTTAATTTAAAAAAATATTTAGTACAAAATTGATTTC
>JALSTJ010000401.1 GCA_026983815.1 Flavobacteriales bacterium | reverse complement strand
TTTGTTCCGATAGCTATCGAAATTTCCCTTTCACCTTTTCCCTTTCAACTAAAATTCTCTCGCAACGACGCAACGACGCTACGTTTATATTTCCTTCAAGGTCTCCAAGCACCTTGAAGGTATTATACTTCGTTAATGTCCAATATTTCAAAAAATTCTTATACCCCTTGATTATCTTCATACCTTGAAGGATTTCAAACCTGCAAGGAAAGTCTTTTGCTTCCGTCATCGGTCATCCGTCATCAAGCACCTTTCAACCTTTCAACCTTTTCCCTTTCACCTCAAAAACACACCCCCAGCCCCTCTCGTAGAGGGGAGCTTGGCATTCCGTTTTTATAAACGCTTTCATTAATATAAAGAACGTTTACATATTTCATTATCCATTTTCAATTCTCTTCCGATAGCTATCGTAATAACCATTCCTTTCACCTTTCACCTTTCTACTTTTTCCCTTGTCCCCTTCAAGCTATAAAAATGCCGCACTTTTCCAAGCAAAAAACAAAGTTGAAACAATCGCTAACACAAAAGACCCCCAATGAAAACTCTTACTTAACAACAAAAAACGCGGGGCGCTGAAAAACAAAAGATAAATGGGTAATATCAGCAAAAATGACAAAAATTTTGCCTTAATTGTTTCCGAAACAGCCACCGTTCCTTGAAAACTATGTTTCCACAATGCCGATGAAAATTGCATAAAGAAATTAACCAAAAATAGAATGGGAACATAAATCAAAAAATAATTGAGTTTTCCCAAATAAAATCTAGGTTTCCAATCGATAAAAGCAATAATTACGGCAACAAAAAACAATATCAAAAAAATTGTCATAAACACTTGTTGTTGTTTGGAGGTAAAATTCGCTTTTTCAGTTCCGGGACTTATGAGTTGTATAACGGGATACAGCAAAATAATCAAATACCCGACAATCATCAAAGCGTAAACAATCTCTCCTGCTTTTTGCCAGAATGTTTTTTCTCTTATAACTAAATTATTTGTATAAGATGACATCATCGAAATAAATATCAATAGAATAATAAACAGAATATTAATTTTTAGAAATGTATAAACCGTTTTTGTTTGAGTTGAATTTAAAATATTAAATAAAATCCCTTGTATTTTGGAATAATATTTCATATTGATTAAATCCACGATAACAGTAACCAGCAAGGTTAAACTAATGATATTTAATGATTTAAAAATGCTCATATTTTTGTTTTTCTGTTTATTTGTTGATTTGTTTAATCGTTTATTTGGTTTAGTATTAAATTCCGTTACTGCTTATCAAGCTCCTTTCTACCTTTTACCTTTCAACTCAAACACACCCCCAGCCCCTCTCGTAGAGGGGAGCTTGGCTCACGTTTTCATAACACTATTAATAAAGTAAAGAACATTTATTATTTTCATTAACAATTAAGCATTCACAATTAAGCATTATTTCTGACTTCCAGCTCTCAACTTTCGTCATCGGTCATCGGTCATCTGTCATCCGTCATCAAGCTACTTTCCCCTTTTACTCCCGATTAGTATTTTTCTATCCTTATGTCACTTCGAGTGTCCTGAACTTGTTTAGGATGTATCGAGAAG
>JALSTJ010000400.1 GCA_026983815.1 Flavobacteriales bacterium | reverse complement strand
CTTGATATGTTTATATAAATCGGCAATTGCCGGTTTGTATTTTTTTAAGTCGGGAAATAAACTGTCCACTTGCTTTTTCAGTTTAAGAAAAAGCGTATCGTTCATTTTTTTTATCCAAATGCTATCGGGAGAGTTTGGAGGTAAGATATAGGGATATTTTTTCTTTAATTCAGGCAATTTGCTAACCGGCTGACCGAAAAATTCCTTGTCAAAACGATCAATTTTTACTTGTGCCGGAATCCCCGAAACATCCACATCCAATTTGTTTTTTTGCTGACAATTCCAAAATCCGAATATCAAAATCGCTATCAACAAAAATTTTATATTTTTCATTTGAACTAATTTTGATGCAAAGATAAATAATCCTAATGAATGTGGAAAGTTTGGCTTGGAATATAATCATAATTTAACCTGAGTTTGACAAAAAATCTAACTCAAAACCAAAGTTTTATATTTTCCGTATTATTTTGATGGGGCAAGATACTCCTTGAAGGTTTTTGAACGCCTTCAAGGTTTGCAAAATATGAACTAATTAACAATACTTGTCTCTATAATAAAGCGTCAGTATCGCTTGGAGCGACACCTATGCTAAAATAGTAAGAAACCTCTTTTGACACTTAAAAATGCTTAATGGTTAATGAGATAACTTCCCGATAGCTATCGGAATTTTTGTTACCATTGAGCAAGATCGAAATGTTCATCAACGGGAAAAAGTAAAAAATAAATTTATAAGGATAAGATTCATTAAATTTTTAGTTTTATATATAAAGCCAAGCAATCATCTGATAATTATCGTATTTTTGTCCTATGAACAAATATCAAATAACAGACTGGCTTCCTACTACTTTAAAAGAAGTGCGTCGTCGGGGCTGGGACCAACTGGATGTAATTCTTTTCAGTGGCGATGCTTATATCGACCATCCTTCTTTCGGACCGGCTGTGGTAGGACGCATATTTGAGAGTTTCGGACTTCGTATTGCCATTGTTCCACAACCAAATGTGCGGGATAATCTACAAGATTTTACCAAACTCGGTCGTCCGCGTCTGTTTTTTGCCGTTACCGCCGGAAGTATGGATTCAATGGTAAGCAATTATACCGCCAGCAAGAAACCCCGCGATAAAGATGCTTATACCCCCGGTGGAGAAAAAGGATTTCGTCCGGATTATGCCAGTATCAAATATACCCGAATTCTAAAAAAATTTTTCCCCGATGTTCCTGTTTTAATCGGTGGAATTGAAGCTTCCCTCCGGCGTTTTACGCATTATGATTATTGGAGCGATACGCTTAAACCAAGCATCTTGGCAGAGTCCGGCGCAGATTTATTGGTTTACGGAATGGGTGAGCAACCCCTACGGGAAATCGTTCGTTTAGTGGAACGTGGTGTTCCTTTTTCGTCTTTAAAAACCATCAAACAAACGGCTTTTTTGCAAGATAAAAATCAACCGCTCCCGAAAAATAAACACTGGGAAAATGTTCGTTTGTTTTCTCACGAAACTTGTCTAAAAGACAAAAAAGCTTTTGCCAAAAATTTCAAAACCATTGAAATTGAATCCAATATGCTCAAACCCAATAAACGTTTGTT
>JALSTJ010000399.1 GCA_026983815.1 Flavobacteriales bacterium | reverse complement strand
CCGGTTGGCACATTAACATTCCGGAGGAATACCGAATTAAAAAAGCCGTGATGATAGCAGCCCCTCATACATCCAATTGGGATATTATTCACGCCTTACCCGGGCTTTGGTTGGGCGGATATAAACCGAAATATTTCATAAAAGATGATTTCAGTAAAATCCCTATTATTAACTGGCTACTACAATGGACAGGAGCTTTATGGGTCAATCGGAAAAAACATAACAATTTGATCAAACATTCGGTTGATATGCTCAACAAAGAAAAAGAATTAATCCTAATGGTTCCCGCCGAAGGCACCCGAAGTGCCGTTCCTCAATGGAAAATGGGTTTTTATCATATTGCAAAACAAGCCAATTTACCCGTGTTATTGGCTTATTTGGATTATCAAAAAAAAGAAGCAGGTGTAGGAAAAATGATTTATTTAACCGGTGATATGGAAAAAGATTTATTGGAAATTGAAAATTTTTATAAAAATATTCACCCCAAATATCCCGAAAAATATAATCGGAAAATATTTGAACGAAAGTCCAAAACCAAAAACCTTAAAATCCCTGAATCAAATAAATAAAAATCACCGAAACTACGGGAATCGTTAAATTGTCCAATCCTTTGCCTGAAATTGCTTCAATAAAAGTAAGTATCAATCCATGCAATAACGAAATGAAAAATACTTCTTTCGTAACTCCATATTGACTGAAAAAATAATAAGAAAGCAGAAAAGCCGTAATAAAAAATGCTACGGATCCACCCCAACTTTTGGTATTTTTTAAAATACTGTATTTTTTAAAAGGGAAATTGGTCCCTACCAAAGCAGCCATAGGGTCAGCAAAAACTACAATACTAAAAGGTAAATAGAAATAAATAACATCACCGGTATATTGATAAAGCCAAAAAAGTAACCACGAACTCCAAACAAAAAATAATTCTCCATAAGATTTACGTCCTACTGAAAAAATTGAAGGAAATAAGCCCATTTTTTTTGAAAAAAACAGTATAAAAGTAAAACTTAAAGTCAAAGCAAAAACAACCCAATGATTTGTAATAACATCGGGATAGCTCAAAGCAATAATTCCCGAACCTACATGGGCAATTTTCCGTGTCCATTCCGTATTAAAATGCAAAAAACGATAAGCAAATTCAGATAAAAGCATCACGCCAACCAATAAAAGTGAATAATAAATAAAATATTGTAAATCCATTTGATTATATTTTTATTTTCCAAAAATAGAAAAAAAAATTGTATTTTTAGGTTTTTAAAGAAATACTATGAGTAATAGTTTTGGAAAATTATACAAACTAACGAGTTTTGGAGAGTCACACGGAGAAGCCATTGGTGGAGTCATCGATGGTATTCCTGCAAATATTTCATTAGATTTATCTTTTATTCAAAAGGAATTAGAGCGTAGGAAACCCGGACAATCCAAAATTACTACCCAACGCATGGAATCTGATAAAGTAAAATTTCTATCGGGAATTTTTGAAGGCAAAACAACAGGTGCGCCTATTGGTTTTGTTATTTCCAATACCGATCAACGTTCCAAAGATTACTCACATATCAAAGACCTTTATCGCCCTTCTCATGCAGATTTTAC
>JALSTJ010000398.1 GCA_026983815.1 Flavobacteriales bacterium | reverse complement strand
TTGGAAAGAATTGAACATATGTTAAAAACGGGAAAACCTTTGAGAAATTAATTTTCCTTAATCATTAAATAATTTAAAAAAGTAAAAAAATGAAAGAAGTATATATAGTTAAAGGATATAGATCGGCGGTAGGAAAAGCCAAGAAAGGAAGTTTCAAAAATTATCGTCCCGATGATTTATCAGCCGATGTCATCAAATATTTATTAAAAAAGATTGAAGAAGAAAGTAACGGAAGTTTTGACAAAAAGATGATTGACGACGTTATCGTTGGAAATGCAATGCCCGAAGCAGAACAAGGATTGAATATGGGACGTATGATTGCTTTGATGGGATTGGATGAAATTTCGGTTCCCGGTCAGATAATGAACCGTTTTTGTGCCAGCGGATTGGAAACTATTGCTACGGCAGTAGCCAAAATACAAGCGGGTCATGCGGATATCATTATAGCCGGTGGAGCGGAAAGTATGTCTATGGTTCCAATGGGTGGTTTTAAACCGGCATTGGCATATAGCGTAGTAAAAAACGGTCATCCCGATTGGTATTGGGGAATGGGACTTACTGCGGAAGCAGTTGCCAAAGAATTTAATATCAGCAGGGAAGAACAAGATAAATTTGCTTTGGAATCCAATAGGAGAGCGGTAAAAGCCGTAAAAGAAGGCAAATTTAAAAATCAAATTGTTCCGGTTGAAGTAGAGGATATTTACTTTGATAAAAAATCGGGTAAGAAAAAATCCAGAAAATTCATAATGGATACAGACGAAGGTCCCCGAGCGGATACTTCCTTGGAAAAATTAGCCAAACTAAAACCGGTATTTGCTGCCGGTGGAACGGTAACTGCGGGTAATTCGTCTCAAACTTCCGATGGAGCAGCATTTGTTATGGTAATGTCGGGAGAAAAAATGAAAGAATTGGGATTAAAACCTTATGCTCGCTTGGTAGATTATGCCGTAGTAGGAGTAGAGCCGCGTATTATGGGAATAGGACCTTTGTATGCCATTCCCAAAGTATTGAAAAAAGCGGGAATGACAAAAGAAGATATGGATATTATCGAATTAAACGAAGCATTTGCTTCGCAATCGGTTGCTGTAATTAAAAATTTGGGTTTAAATCCTGAAAAAGTAAATCCTAATGGAGGTGCTATTGCCTTGGGACATCCGCTGGGAATGACCGGTGCCAAATTAACCGTTCAAGTTTTGGATGAACTCAAACAAACCGGAGGACGTTACGGTATGGTAACTATGTGTGTGGGAGCCGGACAAGGAGCGGCAGGTATTTTTGAGCTCTTAGACAGATAAAAATTTAAACTTTACATCAAATATGATGTAGAGTTTTATCTAAATATTATGCGTGCATAATAAAATAATGTAAAAACTAAAAAAATATATTATGAAAAAACAAGGTGCTGATTTTGTAATCAAAGATTATACATCCGATGATATTTTTATATTGGATGAGCTTACGGAAGAACAAAAAATGATGGCTGATGCCACTACTGAATTTGTTGATAGAGAAATTTTGCCTAAAAAACCGGAATTTGAACAACATAATTATGATTTGGTGTTGGATATTATGAAAAAAGCCGGTGAAATGGGACTTCTGG
>JALSTJ010000397.1 GCA_026983815.1 Flavobacteriales bacterium | reverse complement strand
ACAATTGATAGATACGTATTTTGAAACCTATCCCACTTTGAAAAATTATATAGCCGGACAAGTAGATAAAGTTCGGGAAAAAGGATATGCAGAGACTATTTTGGGTCGTCGTCGTTATCTGAAAGATATTGATTCCAGAAATGCAATTGTGCGTGCGGCTGCCGAGCGGAATGCCGTAAATGCTCCTTTGCAAGGAAGCGCCGCTGATATTATCAAAAAAGCAATGATTGAAATTCAAAAGGAATTAAAGAAAAATTTTAAAACAAAAATGCTTTTGCAAGTTCACGACGAATTGGTATTTGAAGCCCCTGAAAATGAAGTGGAAGACATCAAAAAATTGATTAAAGACAAAATGGAAAATGTAGTAAAATTAGATGTTCCCCTAACCGTTGATATTGGTGTAGGGGAGAACTGGTATGAAGCGCATTGACAGTTTTTTTCGAGTATCTATCTTTGATATAAGATGGGTTCGTTTTTTATATTGAACTCATGTTAAGATACTTAATTTGACACTTATTTTTTCGTTATCATTGAGTAAGTTTGAAATGTTCATCAATGGAAAATACAGTTATAAAATTTATTAAGGACGCTATTGTTTTAAATAAAAAATTAAAACAAATTTCATGTATCTTTGCAGAAAATACATATGTAATTTATGGCCATTATAAAAAATATCAGAAACTTTTCCATTATCGCTCATATTGATCACGGCAAAAGCACACTCGCCGACCGATTGCTGGAATATACCGGTGCAATTACCGAACGCGAAAAAAAAGATCAAGTGTTGGATGATATGGATTTGGAACGCGAAAGAGGTATCACCATTAAAAGTCATGCCATACAGATGGATTATGTTTATAATAACGAAAAATATAAACTCAATTTAATTGACACCCCGGGACACGTCGATTTTTCTTACGAAGTATCACGTGCCATTGCCGCTTGTGAAGGAGCTTTATTGGTGGTGGATGCTGCACAAGGAATACAAGCCCAAACCATATCCAATTTGTATTTGGCTTTGGAAAACGATTTGGAAATTATTCCAGTGCTTAACAAAGTGGATTTACCAAGCGCCAAACCTTTGGAAGTATCTGACGAAATTGTCGATCTCATCGGCTGCGAACCCGATGATATCATCTGGGCAAGTGCCAAAACAGGCGAAGGAATAGAAGATATCCTAAAAGCCATCATTGAAAAAATACCTGCCCCGAAAGGCAATCCGGATGCTCCTTTAAGAGCCTTGATTTTCGATTCGGTTTACAATCCTTATCGCGGCATTGAAGTTTATTTTCGTGTCTTTGACGGAAAAATCAAAAAAGGACAAAAGGTCAAATTTATGGCAACCGGACGTTCCTACGATGCTGATGAAGTGGGATTTCTTAAACTCAAACAACAACCCGCTCCCGAAATTTTAACCGGAGATGTGGGCTATTTGGTATCGGGAATTAAAGATGCCCGCGAAGTAAAAGTCGGTGATACCATTACCGATGCCGAAAATCCTACGGATAAACCCATCGAAGGTTTTGAAGATGTAAAACCTATGGTTTTTGCAGGAATTTATCCCGTAGAAACCGACGAATACGAAGAATTGCGAAATGCTA
>JALSTJ010000396.1 GCA_026983815.1 Flavobacteriales bacterium | reverse complement strand
TGATTCCGTCGGTAAAAGCAATGATTTTCAGTTCATCGGGGATTTTTATTCCTTTTTTTTGTGCAATTTTCAAGGCAATGGAAGCATAAAGTTCGTTTACAGCAAAAATACCGTCTGGAAAAGGCTTATTTTCAAAAAGTCCGGCAATTTGTTGGTGAATATCTTTTTTTTCGTTTATGTGTAGGATAAAATCGTTGTTTGCCGGGATATTGTATTTTTTCAAGGCATTTAAAAATCCTTTTTCGCGGTCTTTTCCTACGGTTATATGAGGCGGTGTGGATAAGATTGCCGGTTTTTTTACTCCTTTTTTTATCAAATGTTCCGTTGCCTTAAATCCGCCCGTGATATCATTGATAATCACTTTATTCAATTGATGTTCGGGAGGAACACGATCAAAAAAAACAATGGGAAAACCTTGTTCGATTAAGCTTTCGATATGTGAAAAATCACTCTTTTCCAAACTCTCTTTCGATAATGAAATCAGTAGTCCATCCACACTTCCGTTGGATAAAACATTGATGAGTTGTTGTTCTTTTATCAATCGATCATTGGAAAGACCAATCATAATATTGTATTGTTTGTTATTGGCTTCGGTTTCAATACCACTGATTACACTGGAAAAAAAATGATGAACAATTTCGGGGACAATAACTCCGATAACCATTGTTTTTTGATTGCGAAGTTTTACAGCCAAACGATTAGGCTGGTAATTCATATATTTGGCAAAGGCTTGAATTTTTTCTCTGACTTCTCGGCTTATTTCGGGGCTATCGTGCAAAGCTTTGGAAACCGTGGAAATAGAATAACCCAATTCGTTGGCAATATGTTTTAAACTGATTTTTTTCACAATTTCCCTTTTTCACAAATATAACTTTTTTTAGTCGGAAATCAAAAATAGGAATATCGTTTGAAAAATTATGGAAAAAACTTTTCAACACTAAAACGTTTTCGTAAGCAAATTGTCTTATTTGATATATTTTTTAAAGATAAATGCTTTAAATTTATAAGCAAGAAAGTTAATTATTTATGAAATTACCGTGAAAGAATAATTAATTTTTTAACTGATTAATTAATTAAAATTGTTATAAAATGTATAAATTAAAATCGATAGTATTTGGTTTTATTGTCTCCATAACATTTGTTTCGTTTGCTCAAATGAATATTAAGGGGACGGTAACCGAAGCGGCAACCGGAGATCCTTTACCCGGTGTTGCGGTTATTATTCAAGGCACTCAAAAGGGAACCACCACGGATTTTGATGGGAAATATTTGTTGCAAAATGTGCCGGTTGGAAGTGTTCTGGAATTTGATTTTTTAGGATATCAACCGGTTAAAATCAAAGTTATTTCCGGCAAAAATGTGATAAATGTCCGATTAAAAGAAAAAGTGGAAAATTTGGACAAAGTAGTAGTTGTTGGTTATGGAACGGCAAAAAAATCGGATTTAACGGGTTCGGTAAATGTTGTTACGACCAAAAAGTTCAACAAAGGAGCTATCAATTCCGCACAAGAATTGATTACCGGAAAAGTTGCAGGAGTAACCGTAACTCCGCCAAGCGGTGCGCCCGGAGAGGGTGGAAGTATCAATATTCGAGGGTTGAGTTCCTTGTCATTGACCAACGAACCTTTATATGTAGTGGATGGATTGCCTTTGGATAATTCGGGAGTTGGCGGTTCAAGGAATATTTTGGATTTTATCAATCCAGCCGATATCAAAAGTATTGTCATTCTAAAAGATGCTTCGTCAACAGCCATTTATGGTTCTCGGGCAGCGAACGGGGTTGTGATGATTACCACCAAAAAAGGAGCCAAACGAAAATTTCATTTTACTTACGATGCCAAAACCGCTTCGTATATTCCTACGAGATTTGTCAATGTAATGACGGCACAGGAATTTAAACGTGTAGTTAATGAAATAGGAACACCAGCCGCACAGTCAAGACTTGGTGATGCGCTTACCGATTGGCAAAAAGAAATTTACAGACCGGCAATCGGATATGAACATAATTTAAGCGGAACCGGACAAATCAAAGGGATGCCTGCAAGATTTTCGTTGTCTTATTCCAATCAAGACGGAATTTTGAAACGGGATAATTTTGAAAGAACCACGCTTTCGTTGAATTTAAGTCCGTCCTTATTAAAAGATCATTTGAAAATTGATTTGAATGCCCGAGGAATGTATGTTGAAAATCAATTTGGCAATAGAGGTGCCATTGGTTCTGCTTTGGTTTTTGATCCGACTCATCCCGTTTACGATGATAATTCTCCTTTTGCAGGATATTTTTCTTGGATCGATCCCAATACGAATTATCAATACAATTTGGCGCCGACCAACCCAATGGCTTTGATCAATCTAACCGATGATTTGTCTTATGTCAAAAGATTTATAGGAAATATCAAATTTGATTACAAATTGCATTTCTTTCCCGATATCGTTGCTACATTAAATATTGGAATGGATAAATCACAAGGCGATGGTAAAACCATTGTTTCGGCAGATATGCCAACTTCCGATCCTTCTTGGCAAGGAGTGCATAATTTTTATAATAATGAGAAAGACAATAAATTATTGGACGCATATTTTACTTATACCAAACAAATTAATAAACATCATATCAAATGGATGTCCGGTTATTCGTATCAATCGTTTTATAACTACAATTTCTTTCACGATGATTATGCCTTGCAACAAGGACAACCAGATTTTGAAAAAATTGATAAGTCCAAAGAAGTTTTATTATCCTATTTCGGACGTTTAAATTACACTTTTAATGATAAATATTTATTGACAGCCACTTTACGTGCCGATGCATCATCCAAATTAAATCCCGATGATCGTTGGGGGTATTTTCCCAGTGTGGCATTGGCTTGGAACTTGCATAAAGAAAATTTCTTAAAAAATTCCAAGTTAATCAATCATTTGAAATTACGTATAGGATATGGAGAAGTAGGAAATGTAAACGGACTGGCTCCTTATAAATATTTAACCCGATATGCCATCAGCACATCGACGGCGGCTTATCAGTTTGGCAACCAGTTTTATCAAACGTATAGACCCGAACCTGTCAATAAAAATTTGAGATGGGAAGTAGGAAAAACACTTAATTTCGGTTTGGATTTCGGTTTATTAAACAATAGAATCAACGGTTCGATAAATCTTTATAACAAAGAAACAAAAGATTTGATTATTTGGGCATTGGTAGATCCTTTTACAAACTTTGGTAACCGTGTCGAAAAAAATGTTGGAAATATGCAAAACAAAGGTATCGAATTGGAATTGAATACCATTGCCGTAGATAAGGAAAAAATCAGATGGGATATCAATTTCAATATTGCTTATAATAATAACAAAGTTACTTATATGCCGTTTGACCAAGAAGTAGGAGGTATAGAAGGTGGCGTTGGAAATACGGTTCAAATTCATACCGAAGGACAAGCCCCTTATACATTTTTAGTTTATCAACAAGTATATGATGCGGATGGAAAACCTATTGAAGGAGTTTATGTCGATAGAAACGGTGACGGCGTCATCAATAACGATGATCGTTATTATTTTAACGACCCGATGGCTGATTTACAAATGGGATTAGCCAGTAGTTTACGCTATGGAAATTTTGATTTTTCAATTTCGATGCGTTCCAACATAGGAAATTATATGTATGATAATGTGGCATCGAGTAAATCGATACCGGCAGACATCAATACTTTGCCGTTTTTGACCAACTTGCATTCCGATTATTTCAATTCGGGATTTCAAACCCATTCGGAAACCAATTTGTTGAGTGATTATTATGTAAAAGATGCTTCGTTCTTGAAAGTAGATTATATCAGTTTAGGTTATTTATTTCCTAAATTCTATAAAAAATCAAGTTTCAGACTATACGGAACTATTCAAAATGTAGCCACTTTTACCGGTTACAAAGGTTTAGATCCTGAAATTCCGGGAGGTATAGATAATAATTTTTATCCCAGACCCACAGTTTATACCCTTGGATTTAATTTTAAATTTTAATTGATAAGAAAATTAGTAATTATGAAAACAGTAATTTATAGATTAAGTCTTTTTTTGGCAATAATTCTCACCCAGACTTCTTGTCATAAAGATTTGGATCAAAATCCCATAGATCCGGACAGCTTTACAGAAGCGGATGTTTTTTCCAACGCTCAGGAAGCCAAAAGTGCTTTGGCAAAAGTATATGCCAGCTTGGCACTCACGGGACAACAAGGTCCGGCAGGACAACCCGATATTTCCGATATCGATGAAGGTTTTTCGCAATTTACACGAATGCTGTATAATTTGAATGAACTGACAACGGATCACGCCGTAGTGGCTTGGGGTGACCCGGGTTTACAAGATTTACACGGAATGTATTGGACGGCAGGAAACGATTTTACCGATGCGATGTATTATCGCTTGGCTCAAACCGTGTCTTTTGCCAATTCATTTATAGAAAATGCAAAAAAATTGGAAAGTAATCAAGAAGTGGACTATTATATTGCCGAAGCTCGTTTTATAAGAGCTTATGCTTACTATAATTTAATTGATTTATACGGAAACGTTCCCTTGGTTACCGAACTTTCTACCGATTTGCCTAAACAAAGTAATAGACAAGAATTGTTTGATTTTGTAGAAAGCGAATTGTTGGATATTCAAAACAAATTAAAAGAGCCTAAAACCAATGAATACGGCAGAGTGGATAAGGCGGCAGCTTGGGCTTTGTTGTCGCGTTTGTATTTGAACGCCGAGGAGTGGATAGGCACACCTAAATACAATGAATGTGTTACATATTCCGAAAAAGTGATGAATTCGCCTTACACGATAAATATGAATGATGCCAATGGAAACGGAACGGCTTATGACGAATTGTTCTTGGCGGACAATGATACCAATGGTGCACAAGACGAGATTATTTTCGGGGTAAATTTTGACGGACAACATTCACAAACTTACGGTGGAACGACTTTTCTGATACACGCTTCAATAGGCGGAAGTATGAATCCTGCGGATTATGGCGTAAACGGCGGTTGGTATGGGTTGAGAACGACCAAAAATTTGGTTAATAAATTTGCCGTTGATATCAATGCCTTAAATACCGCATTAGGCACGCAAAGCAATTGGGGTTTGGTGGGAAGTGCTACGCCAAACGGTTGGAATGGTCCCGATGTGGAAATGTATGAAACCGCTCCCAATGAATTTGCTTTATATGCTGAATTAACGGCAGGCGATTTAAAATTCAGATACGATGAAAATTGGGGACAAAATTACGGCGATGACGGTGCTGATGGAACTCTGGATGCCGGAGGAGCCAATATTTCAATTCCGGCTGACGGAACCTATTATGTGGTGATGAATTTGAATGATATGACGTATAGTATCACGCCTTTTCAAAGCGACAAAAGGGGAATGTTCTATACCAATGGTCAAAACCTTGAAATTACAGATGTTACTCAATTTGGGGATGGATATGCCGTAACCAAATTCAAAAATATAGATTCGCAAGGAAACCCCGGCTCCGATGCCAGTGGAAATTTTGCCGATACCGATATTCCTTTGATAAGATTGGCAGAAATTTACTTGAATTATGCCGAAGCTGTTTTAAGAGGCGGTGGCGGAAGCACTACAACAGCTGTCGATAAAATTAACGAATTAAGAGAAAGAGCTTATGGAGATACTTCGGGAAATATTACGGCAGCCGATTTGAATCTTGATTTTGTTTTGGATGAACGTTCCAGAGAATTATACTGGGAAGGAACCCGACGAACCGATTTAATAAGATACGGTTATTTTACAACTAATCAATATTTATGGCCCTTCAAAGGAAATGATCCTAATGGAATAGCAGTTGATTCTTACAGAAAACTGTTCCCTTTACCTACAAATGTTTTATCAATCAATCCGAATTTACATCAAAATCCGGGATATTAAAATTGAAAGTTATGAAAAAAATATTTTATATAAGTTTAATTTTATTGGCTTTCGGGTCTTGCAAAAAGAGAGAATTTGTTACCTTGAACCCGAATGCTAATACCGAAGTAAGTTTATCAGCTACACAAGTTGTTTTGGATGAAAACCAACCCCAGGCAACCGCTTTAACGGTAAGCTGGCAAAAACCCGATTTCGGTTTTCAAGCAGCTCCGCAATATGCTGTTATGATAGATTTGGAAGGAGGTGATTTTTCCAATCCGCAAATATTTCCGGCTGGCAATGCTTTGCAGAAGGAATTTACAAATGAAGAGTTAAATGCCAAATTACTCACTTTGGGCGTTCCCGCTAACACTCCTACCAATGTATTGGTAAAAGTTAGAACAAAGTTGAGTGATTTTAAAACTTTGGATTCCGAACCTATTACCTTAAATGTTACCTGTTATTCGTCCTATTTGGATCTCTCAACGGATTGGGGAGTTGTAGGAAGTGCAACACCCGGCGGTTGGGGTTCTCCCGATATTCCCGATTTGCCTTTCTACCAAACTTCCGACCCTGATGTAATTGTTGCTTATGTAACTTTACGTTCAGGAGATATTAAATTCCGTTTAAATAATTCCTGGACAACCAATTACGGCGACGACGGTGCCGACGGAACTTTGGAAGCTAACGGTGCCAATATCCCTGTAACGGCAGGAACTTATAAAATTACGGTAAATACTAATACCTTGACCTATACCATAGAACCCTATTCTTGGGGAATCGTCGGGGATGCAACTCCAAATGGTTGGAACGGACCGGATATTCAATTCCAATATAATCCTTATGGCGATAATTGGAAAGCCGTAGCAACTTTAAATGCAGGAGATATCAAATTCAGATTAAACAACGACTGGACAACTAATTATGGCGATACCAGTGCAGACGGAACTTTGGATAGCGATGGAGATAATATTACTGTTACAGCAGGAAATTATATCATCACAATGGATTTGAATGCAATGACTTACACCATAGAATCAGCCGACTTATGGGGATTGGTAGGCGATGCTACACCCAACGGTTGGAACGGTCCCGATGAAAAATTTATGCCTGATTTCGGACCGGACCAAGGAAAATTCTATTTAAATGGTGTAACCTTAACGGCAGGAGATGTTAAAATTCGTCAAAATGACGATTGGACGGTAAATTATGGCGATGATGGAAATGACGGAACACTGGAAGCAGGAGGAGCTAATATTCCGGTAACGGCAGGAACATATAATATTGTCTTGGATTTTAGTGTAAGTCCACCGACGATTGCATTTCATCAATGGCAGTAGTTTTTTTGAAATAGATTTTAAATAAATAGACCTTGGAGGTTTTGAAAAAGCCTTCAAGGTTTGTCTATAATTGTAAAGACAAGATGTGCCTTGTCTTAACTGTAAGAGGATGTATCTTTAAGTAAATAAAAGAAATAATAAACAATGATGATAAGCATACCTTCAAGGTGTTTGTAAACCTTGAAGGAAGAAGCAAGTGATTAAAAAAACTCCTTGAAGGTTTTTCCAACCTTCAAGGTATGCAAACATTCAAGTAGTAGTAAAGTGAAATGTTGGAGTAAAATAGGTTGTGATAATCAAATATTTTTAATGTGTTAGGAGAAATTGAATAAATTATAAATCAAAATATGAAAAAGCTATTATTTTTATTTTTTTTAATCACTATTTC